>JAISWN010000342.1 GCA_031271075.1 Treponema sp. | reverse complement strand
GGCGGTAAAGACCGGTACCGATCCTTTGGTCCTGCCGGAACAAGCCTGCGTCGTTTCGGAAATACTGGAAGCCATTTATACTTCCGCCGAAAAGGGACAACCGGTATATTTCAAATAATCCATAGCCGCAGGCCTTAGGAGCCGCTTCCAAAACCAACCTGATCGGGGATATCCTCAACGGACATCCCCTTGTTCAGGGCTTTTTCGATTCTCCCCGGGTTTCACCCCGGGCCTCCCACAAGGTCATATCATATTTGACAGATCATATTTGACAGAACAGAAAACCGGGGATATAATTTTAACATCTTCTTTGTTATATACATTGTAAGTATACATCATAAGAATACAACAATGAGTTTGCAGGAGGTTTCTGTATGGGGTTCTTGACCTTGGAGGGCCGCGTTGCCATGGTAACCGGCGCGGCCCAGGGTATCGGCTTTCATACCGCCAGAATGATGTGCCGGAACGGGATGAAGACGGCCCTTGTGGACATGAACGGGGAAAAGCTTGAAAAGATGGCTGCCGGACTCAACGCCTCAGGCGGAGCCGAAGCCTTTCCCCTGGTCTGCGATGTTTCGGATCATGCGTCCATCGGCAGGGCCGTTGAGGCGGCGGCAGAACGATTCGGCGGGCTGGACGTTCTGGTAAACGGCGCGGGTATTTTGAGCGCCGCGAAAATACCGGAAATCCAGTTGGAAGAATGGGAAAAAATCCTTAAGGTGAACCTTACCGGTTCCTTTTTTATGATACAGAAGGCCCTTCCCTATTTAACAAAAAGCAAACATCCCCGGATAATCAATATCGCCTCGGTGGCCGGCAGGATGGGCGGGGTGGGCAACTCCATGAGCTACGCCGCCTCCAAGGGGGGCATGATCGCAATCACCCGGGGCTGCGCCCGCCACCTGGGCCCCCTGGGGATCACCGTAAACGCGGTCTGCCCCGGCCCCACCCGGACGCCCATTATGGACGCCTACACGGCGGAACAGATGAAGATCCTGGAAGGACAGAATGTCCTGGGCAGGATAGGCGAGTCGGACGATGTGGCAGCCGGTATCTGCTATCTTGCCAGCGAGGAAGCCGGTTATGTAACGGGGATCGCCCTGGACATTAACGGCGGATTCTGGATGGGCTAATCCCTGGCAGCCTGAGTGGGTTAAGGATAAATTTTGAAGGAGTTTTACATGCGTGAGAATCTTTATTTAAAATGGATGGCTGAAAATACTGAAAGCCGCTGGTGCAACGATTCCGCCCTGCGGGATGATTACATGGAGGCCCTTCAATACGGGGCTGTGGGCTGCACAACCAACCCGCCCCTGTCCTTTGAGGCCCTGACGGTCAATGCCGGCCGCTTTCAGGAAAAGATTGAAGCGGTCCGGGCCAAATATTCAGGCAGGGAGAAGGTACTGGAATATTTCCGCGTTCTGGTATCCGAAATAGCCGGGGAGTTCCTGCCGGTTTACGAAAAAACAAAGGGAAAAACCGGCTATGTCCGCAGCCAGGTGGAACCCCGGCTTGGGGGGGACGCCCAGGCCATGCTGGACATGGGCAGGATCATCAGCGGCTTTGGAAAAAACGTGATGGTAAAGATCCCCGGAACCAGGGCCGGCATCTTTGTGCTTGAAGAACTGGCGGCCCTGGGAATCCCGACCACCGCGACGGTCTGTGTTTCGGCGGCGCAGGTCATTGCCGCGGCGGAGGCCTACGAACGGGGCTGCGCCAGGGCGAAAAAGGCCGGCCTCCCTGTCCCGGCTTCCACCTGCGCCCTCGTGCAGGGCCGCCTCCAGGATTACCTGGCCGGACTCAACGCCGAACGGGGAAACCCCGTGTCAACCGAAGATCTGGAGACGGCGGTGCTGGCGGTGATCAAGCGCGCCTATCGGATCTTTAAAACCAGGGGTTACGCCCTGACCATAATGCCCGCGGCCTTCCGCTGCGCCAGGCAGGTCTCCGAAATTTCAGGCGGCCTGTTCGAGATGACTATTCACCCCAAGATCCAGGATCTCCTGATCGAAGCGGACAGGAAGGGGGAGATCAGACGGGAAAAGAGGATCGACGCCCCTGTGGACGATGGGGCCGTGGATCGGGTCGCCAGGGCCCTCCCCGAATTCGGCATGGCCTATGAACCTGAAGGGCTCTCCATAGACGAATTTGACTCCTATGGGGGCGTAACCATGACCCTGAACGGATTCGACAAGGGCTGGCAGCAACTTCTTGTTTTATGAGGAGGAATGATGAGCGGAATTATAAGCCGGTTATGCGCGGAAACAGAGCTTCCCCGGATGGTGAAGGTCAGGCAGAAGTTTGAGCGGGACAGTATAACCAGGGATGCTATTCCGGCGGCGATTAACGCGGAACTCTCCCTGCCCCGGCTGGGAGATCCCATCAGGAGGGACATGAGGATAGCCATAACCTGCGGAAGCCGGGGGATTGCCAATATTGCCGAAATTATCAGGACCCTTGCCGCTTTCGTAAAGTCCAAAGGCGCCCGGCCCTTTGTGGTTCCCGCTATGGGGAGCCACGGCGGCGCTACCGGCCCGGGGCAGAAGGCCCTTATCGAAGGCTACGGGGTTACCGAGGAATTTATCGGCTGCCCCATCGTCTCCGGTATGGAAACGGTGGTGATTGGAGAAACCGAAGAGGGCCATTCGGTACGGATAGACCGTAACGCGGCGGAGTCGGACGGCATTATCCTGACGGCACGGATCAAACCCCACACGGATTTTCACGGCCCCTACGAGAGCGGCCTTATGAAGATGATGACCATAGGCCTGGGAAAACGGGAAGGCGCCGACATCTGCCACGAGGCCGGCTTTGGCCGCATGGCCCGCCTGGTGCCCCTCTTCGGGCGCTGCATCCTCAAGAAGGCCCCCATAGCCCTGGGCCTGGCGATACTGGAAAACGCCTACGGCGAAACCTGTAAACTCGCCGCCCTCCGCCCCGACGAGATAGAAGCGGAGGAACCGCTTTTGCTGGAAGAGGCCCGGGGCCATCTTCCCCTGATCCCCTTTGCCGAAGCCGATGTCCTGGTGATAGACCGCATCGGGAAGGATATTTCAGGCGACGGGATGGACCCCAACGTTACCGGCGCCAGTCCCTGTTCCCCCTTTGTGTCGGGAGGATTGAAAAGCCAGAGGACGGTGGTGCTGGATCTTACCCAGGCGACCCACGGCGCGGCTGTGGGAATAGGAGCGGCCCATACCATAACCCGGCGGCTGTTCAACAAGATAGATTACGAGGCCACATATATAAACGTCATCACCGCCCGGAGCCTTGAATTTGTCCGTATCCCCTGCATCCTTGAGACGGACCGGGAAGCGGTACAGCTTGCCCTTAGAACCTGTACGGGCATAGACAGATCCAAGCCCCGGATCATCCGTATCGCCGACAGCCTCCATACTGAAACTTTTTGGATCTCCGAAGCAATGCGGGCCGAAGGTGAAAAGAATCCCCGGATTACCGTGGAGTCGGAGCCGGAACCCTGGGCCTTTAACGGCGAAGGAAATTTGTGGTGAACTTGAGCGTTTTGGAACAGCCTTAACTTCATACCGCCGACAATAGTATGGGGGTTTTCTTCAGGTTGCCCACTACTTCCAGGGCTCTGTCTTTTGAAAAAACCAGATGTTCTTTGAGGGCCCTGGCGGCGTTTTTCCAGTCCTTTTCACAGCAGTATTGGACAATGGCGCAGTGTTCGGTTTGCGAAACTTTGATCCGTTCCTTCCCCATATTGCCGCTTAAAATGCGCAGCCTCATATCCTGAAAGAAAGGGTACTCGTTTGCCTGGATAAGATAAGGGTTGTTCGACGCGGCGATAAACTGCAGATGAAAATCATTGTCTTTCCGGTTTATCGTGTCAGTGTCGGCCTTTTCCGGTTTAGCGGAAAAAAAACCAAGGAATTCCGTGTAGATGGCGGGATCAATGGTTTTTCCGTATTTGTTCACCGTATACGGCTCGATAAGGAGGCGGGTCTCGAATATCTGATCGACATCTTCCAAAGTAATGCCTGTAACCAAAATACCCCTCTTGGGAAGTATTTTAATGATATTCTCCTGTTCCAGGCGGCCCAGGGCGTCCCTGATGGGAGTGCGGCTGACGTGAAGATCCCGCTTTATGATCTCTTCGTTCAACAGGGCGTTTGGGGGATACTCGCAGTGAATAATTTTTTCTTTAATGGCATTATAGGCAAACAGCTTGAGGCTAACCATGCAAAAAAATCTATACTAAAAGGCCGGTTCTGTAAAGCGGAAGATTAGGGCCGGCAAAGATTTAAAGATTTTTGTTGACAGCCCCGGATCGCCTATGTATACTTCCCTTGTATACATACTGCGGAATTAATCCGGGTTTAATTTCCGGGATTATTATTTTTTTGGAGGAGGAGTTTTTATGAAAAAACTGTTTCTGGGATTTCTGGTATTGGTTGTGGCGCTTTCGGGCCTTTACGCGAAAGGTTCGGCAGACGGCGCGGCGGCGGGGAAAAAGGTCGTGGTACAAATCGGATACGAAAACAATCCCGGCGAACCGGTTGACCTGGCGATCCGCGAGTGGAAGCGTCTCCTGGAAGAAAAGACAAACGGCACCATGGAAATGCAGGTATTTCCTTCCAGCCAGTTGGGGACAAAGAATGAGATTATCGATCAGATGCTTGCCGGGATGTCGTCGATAACGCTGGCCGACGGCGCGTTCTTTGCTGACCGGGGGGTTCCCGATCTGGGAATCACCATGGCTCCCTATCTTTTCGCAAGCTGGGATGAGGCGTGGAAACTGGTCGGGAGCGACTGGTGGGCCGGGCAGATGAAGCTCCTCCAGGCCCAGGGCCTCCATGTTCTGGCGGCAAATTTCATCTACGGAGACCGCCATACCCTGACAAAGAGGCCCATCCGTACCGTGGCGGACTTTAAGGGGCTGAAACTCCGGGTACCCAATAACATCATCCAGGTAAAGGGAACCGAGGTGATGGGCGCCAGCCCCACGCCCCTTCCCTTGGGGGAGGTGTATACCGCCTTACAGCAGGGAGTTGTGGATGGGGTAGAGAATCCCCTGCCGGTTCTTTATGGCGGTAAGTTTCAGGAAGTCGCCAAGTACCTTACCCTGGACGCCCACATAAAACTCATCACCTCCTGGTTCTGCGGGGAAAAGTTCTTCAACTCCCTCTCGCCGGAACATCAGAAAGCCCTTGTGGAGTCGGGGAGGGAAGCGGGCCTCTACAACAACAAGCTCCAGCAAGAGGCTGACAGTGAGTACATTGCCAAGTTCAAGGCCGAAGGGGTGGAAATCATCACTGTTGACCAGGCCGTGTTCCAGGCCCAGGCCAAGGCCTTCTACAGCTTGCCGGAGATCACATCAAAATGGACCCCCGGCCTCTTCGAGACCGTCAGCAGGGCGAAGGCGGTAAACTAGCTGTAATCCTACACCCCCTGGAGACAATTGTTTTCAGGGGCTTTTCTGATTTTGGAGCCGCGATGAACTATAAACGTGTTGAGAAGTTTCTCAATTTTGACTATGTTGTATCCTGTTCGGCCCTGGCGGTACTCATTATCGTTACCTTCGGAGCGGTTATCATGAGGTATTTTATCAACCGCCCGATAATCTGGGGTGAAGAGGTTCAGCTTTTCTGTATTGTATTTGTTGTGTTTTTCGGGGCCGGCGCGGGCTTCAGGACCGGCAGCCATGTGGCCATTGACTTTCTTGTGGATCATTTCCCTCCGGGGCCGCGGAAAGTTATTGAGTTTGTTATTTATGCCTTTTCCATCATTATCCTTGCTTATTTCGCGGTACAGAGCGCGAATTTTGCCGCCCAGATGTACAGGACGCGGCGTACCTCCGAGATACTGGACATTCCCTATTTTATAACCTATGCCGCGTTTCCCGCGGGATGCGTTATTATGATAGTTAATTATACCCTTTCGGTATTGATCCGGCTTTTTGGCAAAGGAGAAACAGAATGAGCTCCTGGGTAATAATCGTCGCCACCGCGGTAATGTTTATACTGCTGTTTTTAAAGGCCCCGGTGTTTATAGCCGTTCTTTCCGGGCCCTTCGTCTATTTTATACTGAGCCCCGATCTGCCCCCGCAGATCATGGCCCAGCGGGTCATCGCAGGGATCGAGAACATTCCTTTGCTTGCCGTCTCCTTTTTCGTCTGTTCCGGGGTCATCATGAATTATACCGGGGTTACGTCCCGGATTATGCGTTTCTGTGAAGTTTGTGTGCGCCCCATTCCCGGCGGCCTTGCCCAGGTGAACGTTCTCCTTTCCACCCTTATGGGGGGGCTTTCGGGTTCCAATCTGGCCGACGCGGCGATGGAAGCCAAGATGCTGGTGCCGGAAATGGAGAAAAGAGGATTTTCCAAGGAGTTTTCCTCGGTGGTTACCGCGGTTTCCGCCATGATTACGCCCCTGATTCCGCCCGGAATCGCCATGATAATTTACGGCTCCATCGCCAATGTTTCCATCGGGAAACTGTTTGTCGCAGGAATCGGCCCGGGCCTTCTTCTGTGCCTTGCGCTGATGATATTGGTCGCCTTTATTTCCGTCCGGAGGGGATATAAAAACGAGACGACAGAAAGCCTGTCATTCTGGAAAGCGGCGAAATCCGCCTTTTTCCCCCTCCTGCTTCCGGTTGTGATTATCGGCGGAATCAGGATTGGCGTCTTTACCCCAACCGAAGCGGGCGCTGTAGCGGTCGTATACGCGGTGGCGCTCTCGATTTTTTTCAGGGAATTCAGCCTAAAGGCTATAATTCAGACTCTCAAGGAAACCGTCGCTACCACCGCTTCCATCATGCTTATTGTCGGCGCCGCTTCCGCCTTCGCGTGGATACTCACCCGGGAGCAGATACCCCAGCGGCTGACCCAGTTTATCATCACCCATGTTTCAAATAAATATATTTTTCTCTTGATCATCAATGTCTTTCTTTTGATCGTGGGTATGTTTATTGAAGGCAACGCCAGCATGATTGTGCTGGTGCCTCTTTTTGTACCCGTGGCCCGGGCCTTTGGTATTGACGATATTCAGTTTGCCATGATCTTTATTTTCAACATGGCCATAGGCGCCATATCGCCCCCCATGGGGACACTCATGTTTGTTACCTGCGGAGTTACAAAATGTAAACTCGGCGCGTTTATCAGGGAGGCGCCGCCTTTCTATGCCCTGCTCTTTGCGTGCCTCCTTTTGCTTACTTTTGTTCCTTTCTTTTCGCTGGCCTTTGTCAATTTAATTTATTGACAGCCCCAGACAACTGATGTATACTTCCCTTGTATACATATTGTGGAATTAATCCGGGTTTAATTTCCGGGATTATTATTTTTTTGGAGGAGGAGTTTTTATGAAAAAATTAACAGGCATAGTTACCGCGGTTCTTTTGGCGGCTTTGCTCGCCGGCTGCGGCGGTGTAAAGGTTGACAGCGGGGCATCGTCCCCGGTTGCGGCGGAGGCGGTGGCGGCGAACCCCCGGGTTATTAAGGATCCCTATGTGGACCCCGTCAAGATCGCGTTTATCCCCTGGACTATCGGCGATTCTGTCGGCGCGGCCTGGGGCGACGGTATTGAACGGGAGCTCAAGAATTTTTCAAATGTTACCTTTAACCGTTATGACGGCAAAGCTTCGGCGGAAACCCAGGTAACGATTATAACCGAGCTTATTAACCAGAAAGTGGACGGTATCATCCTTCAGAGTTCCGACTCCGCGGCCCTGGCCGCTTCGGTGCGCCAGGCCGAGGACGCGGGCATCCCCGTGGTATGCCTCAACCTTGACGCCGATACTCCCCACGCCGCCCTAGTGGCCATGGTCGACGTAGAGGCGGGCGCCCTGATCGCCAGGGAAATCGCCGGGGCCATAGGCAGTAAAGGTAATGTGGTCATCATCCAGGCGGCTATCGGCGCCAGCCGGGGCGAACGCCTTGAGACCGGTTTCCGCGGGGAGCTGGCGAAATATCCGGATGTAAAGATCCTGGACGCCCAGACCGGCGACTGGCTTACCGAAAAGGCCAATGTGGTTATGAACGACTTCCTTACCAAATATCCCAAAATTGACGGCGTCTTTGCCCACAACGACGCAATGGCCGAGGGAGCCTCCGCCGCCGCCGAAGCCGCCGGCCGGCTGAAGGACATGGTGATCTGGGGGGCCGACGGTGAGAAGAAAGCCCTTGAGTACATCGAAAACGGCAAGATGACCGGCACCATCTATACCAATTGCTACGATCAGGGGGCCACCGCGGCGCGGCTGATTATGTATTTTATCAATTCCGAGGCCAATACCGCGGCTTTTACAAAGACGCCGATCGTTAAGATGTCCCCGATCATTGTTACGTCCCAGACCGTAAGATCCATAGGCCCGGATATCCGCTGGTAAGCCATTTTTAAGTGGTAGTTGTTCAGAAACTTCAGTTTCTGAACAACTCTATAAAGGAGAAACGGGGTGAGGCAGGAAACAATACGCAGGTTAACATCTATCGGCCTTCTGGCCCTGCTGTTCCTGATTTTCGGGCTTACTAACGACAAATTCTTTACCGCCCCCAACATTCTGACGCTGCTGCGGGAATGTGCCGTAACCGGTATCATGGCCGTGGGAGTAACCATGGTGATAATCACCGCCGGCATCGATCTTTCGGCGGGCGGGATGGTTGGATTTGTTTCAATGCTCTGCATGAATCTCCTTTATTATCTCAAGCTGCCCGCGGAGCTTGTCATTCTTGCGGCTGTGGCGGCGGGTACCCTTTGCGGTTTATTAAACGGCGCCCTGGTTAGTTTCCTCAGACTTCCGGATTTTATCGCCACCCTTTCAACCCAGTTCCTGTTCCGGGGGCTTACCTATATGCTGGCCATACGCAACGAGTTCGGCATGATCATCAACCAGCGCATAACTAATCCCGGCATCCTTATCCTGGGGGGCAGCGTCAACGGTGTTTATATTGTTACCATAGCGTTTCTGGTCATTGCCGCCGCCGGCCAGTTCATATTGAAAGGGACCAGGCTGGGAACCTATACCTACGCCATTGGCGCAAACCGCCGGTCGGCGGAGCTGTCGGGCATCTCTTTTGCCAGGATAAAACTCAGCGTTTTCGGCATAACCGGCCTGCTTTGCGGGCTGGCCTCCCTTTTTCTCATGGCGAGAATAGGGAGCGTGGTTCCCGATACCGGCATGGGGCTGGAGTTTGACGTTATCGCCGCGGTGGTCATGGGGGGCTGCGCCTTCTCAGGCGGCCGGGGCGACGCTGCCGGAACCGTAATAGGCGCCGTCTTTATGACGGCCCTTATCAACGGCATTTACAAATACAACCTGCCTACCGCCGCCCAGCTTATCATCAAGGGCCTGGTCATCGTCCTTATGGTGATATTCGATTCCCTGTACAACCGTTATATGCTCAGACGGGCCCTGCGCGCGGGAGGCGCGGCGGTTCCGGCGGAAGACAGTAAAAGTAAGGAGGGATGAGTTCTTGGGCGGAAAAGAAAACCTCCTTTTGATGAAGGGTATCGAAAAAAGTTTCAGCGGCGTAAAGGTGCTGAAAAACGTTGACCTTGACGTAACCAGGGGCGAGGTTCACGCCCTGATGGGCGAAAACGGCGCGGGTAAATCGACGCTGATAAAGATCCTTACCGGTATTTATCCCAAAGACGGGGGACAGATCTTTTACAAGGGGAAGGAAGTTTCCATCGAGTCCCGCCACAACGCGGCGGCCTGCGGGATTGCCGTTATCTACCAGGAACTGAGCCTGATACCTACCCTCACGGTGGCCCAGAACGTCATGCTGGGAAAGGAACCGGGAAAATTCGGCTTCCTCCACCGCCGGGAAATGTACCGGAAGGTACAGGCCCTTATCGACAGGTACGATTTTAAGCTGAAAGCCGATGTGGTGGTAGAAACCCTGAGCATAGCCCAGCGGCAGACGGTAGAAATACTGAAGGCTTTAAGCGAAGAGGCTTCCCTTATCATAATGGACGAACCCACCGCTTCCCTGAGCGCCAGGGAAGCGGAGCTCCTCTTCCGCATCATCGAACAGCTCAGGGCCAGGGAGGTAAGCGTCCTCTATATATCCCATCGGCTTGAGGAAGTTTTCCGTCTCGCGGACCGGCTTACCATACTGAGGGATGGGCAAAAAGTAGGGGTGTTGAAAAGAAACAAAATCCGCCCGGAAGAAGTGATCCGCATGATGATAGGCAAGGACCTTAACATGACCTCGGCTTCCCATAACCTTAAAAAGGCCGAAACCGAAAAGGTCCTGGAGGTCCGGGGCCTTTGCCGCCGGGGGGTATTCAACGACATCAGCTTTTCTGTGCACAAGGGAGAGATCCTGGGCATAGGCGGCCTTGTAGGTTCCGGCCGTACCGAGGTGCTGCGCTGTATCTTTGGCGCCGACCCCTACGATTCGGGAGAGATCCTCTTTGAAGGCAAGCCCCTCAAGGGCGCTCCCCTGTCGGTCATACGGAAGGGATTCGGCCTTATCCCCGAAGACCGGCGGACCCAGGGTTTTGTGCCCCTCCTTTCGGTGGAGCGCAACGTGGCGGCCACCAATTACGATCAGCTTACAAAACTGGGGGTTGTGAATATCAGGAACGAAAAGAAGATAGGCAGGGAAGCGGTGAAAAAGCTTGACATACGCCCGGCCAACCCGCTGCTCCAGGTGGGGAACCTGAGCGGGGGAAACCAGCAGAAGGTGGTTCTGGGCAAGTGGCTCATGCGGGACCTCAAGGCGCTGCTGGTAGACGAAGCCACCGCCGGTATTGACGTGGGCGCCAAGGACGAAATCTACCGGCTGCTGGAGGATCTGGCGGCCCAGGGGGTGCTTGTCATTGTGGTATCTTCGGACCTTCAGGAACTGCTGCGGGTGTCCACCCGGATACTGGTGTTCCGCAAGGGGCGGATCTTTAAAGAGTTTAACGAGGGTATCGTTACCCAGGAGGATATCCTGAAGGCCGCATCCGGCATTGCGGAAAGTATCACTAAAGGCGCCGCCGGAGAAACAGAGGGGAATCAAAAAGGACTTGAGAATGGATTTGAGAATGGATTTGAATAAGCTAAAAACCCTGGTTCAGCGTTTCCAGAAAGTGTTTATCCTTCTGGGGCTTATCC
Source organism: Treponema sp. (assembly GCA_031271075.1). Lineage (GTDB taxonomy): Bacteria > Spirochaetota > Spirochaetia > Treponematales > Breznakiellaceae > JAISFT01. Next base: position 2,396 of record JAISWN010000342.1, on the reverse strand, counting down.
TTCTGCTTACGATCCTCCAGCCGGGGATATTTCTTACGGCGGGTAACTTTAAAAGCATCTTTCTGGCCATCGCCATTTACGGGGTTATGGTCTGCGGAACCATCTACACCATCCTTATCGGCGGCATCGATCTTGCGGTGGGGGCTACCGCCGCCATGTCCAGCGCCGTTACGGTGGTGATCATCGTCGGGTCCGGTTTTACCAATCAGAGTGTTATCCTGGGCCTGGCGGCTGGCCTCCTCAGCGGGATAGCTATCGGTGTGTTTCACGGTGTTGTGGTTTCCAGTTTCAATGTACCGCCCTTTCTTATCACCCTGGCAAGCCAGAATATAGTTTACGGGATCGCCCAGCTTCTTACGGGAAACAAAGTTGTAAACATCCTGCGGCCGGCAAGTTTCGCTTTTATCGGCGGCGGCCGTCTTTTCGGCGTAGCCTTTCCCATTTATATCCTGGCCTTCTGCGCCCTGGTGAGTTACTTCCTGTTGAACCATACGAAATTCGGGCGGGACATATACGCCGTTGGAGGGAACAAAACCGCGGCGGATCTTTCCGGCATATCTTCCCGGAAAACAACGATTATCGCCTACGCTATTTCCGGGTTTACCGCCGCTTTGGCCGGGATTGTACTGGCAAGCTGGAACACCCAGGCCATAGCCAAGGCCGCCCAGGGTTATGAGAACGATGTGCTGGCCGCCATCGTCATGGGCGGCGCCAGCCTGATGGGAGGGGAAGGTTCCATCCAGGGAGCCCTGTTCGGCGCCTTCCTTATGGGTATTATCAACAACGGCCTACGACTTATGGGAGTGCCGTCGATTTACCACAGCGCCGTAAAGGGCGCCGTGATTATTCTTGCTGTTGCCCTGGACTGTTACGGGCGGTACAAAAATTCGGGTCTTGTCCGCAGGTTTACTTTCAGGGGAGGATCGGTTAAATATGTTGAAAATTGACGCTCACGTTCATGTTATTGAAACAATAGCCGGTTTCGGCGGCCGGGGGGAGCTGCGGGGCTGCGGCGGCGGCAAGGCCCGCTGGGCAGACGGCGAGGAAATCTCTCTTATACCGCCGGATCTGGGGGATCGCGGCTTTTCATACGAGGCCCTGGTTTCCCTGCTGGACAAAAACGGCGTGGAAAAGGCAATACTCCTCCAGGGCAGCATGTACGGTTTCCAGAACGACTACACCTGGGAGGCCGCCCGGCGGTATCCCGGCAGGCTTATCCCATCGGCAACGGTGGACCCTTTCTGCGCCAACGCGGAAGCCCTGCTGGAACGCTATCTTGGGGAGAGGAAAATCCCGGTCGTCAAATTTGAGGTAAGCTCCGGCGGCGGCCTTATGGGCTATCACCGCGTCTTTCCCCTGGACGGTCCTCCCATAGCCGCCCTCTACCCGGCCATAAACAAGGCCGGCGCGGCCCTGGTACTGGACATTGGCAGCCCCGGCATGGGGAGCTTTCAAATCGAGGCGGTAGCGGCGGCGGCGAAGCGCTACCCCCAGATGCGGATAATCGTATGCCACCTTCTTGCGCCCCGCCCGGCGGACGAGGAGGTCTTTACCGCCGCCCTGAAGGCCCTTGCCTTTCCTAACCTTTGGTTTGATCTGGCCGCCCTTCCCTGGAACGCCGCCGGGCCGGATGCGTATCCTTACCCAACGAGCCTGTGCTTTATCGGCCTGGCAAAGAAGATCCTGGGGGCCGGGAAACTCCTCTGGGGAAGCGATGTGCCCATCACCCTTACCCGGGAAACCTACGCGCGCCAGATGAGCTACCTGGAAGAATCGGGCGTCTTTTCCGATGCGGAACTGGAGAAAGTTTTCAGAACCAACGCCGAAACTGCCTATGCGCTGGATAAACGCACTGGATAAACGCACAGCAACAAGAGTTTACCGCGACGAACCTACGGTTCGATGACACAAACTTTCGCAGCGAAAGTTTGTGTCATCTTGAAATTTCGGAATTTGTTCGGGGACTGTAAAAGAAGTCACCAGAGAAACTGAAGTGTGAACAGGCCCTGACGGTGGGTACACCGGTAACCGTCAGGTCGCCGCCTACGGTAACATCCGCCTGTTTTTCGACATGGGGGATCTTGCCGGCCTCGTTGCCCCCCGTCCCCTGGTTGTCGTTTCCGGCAGAGAGGATCCCATCTTCCCCCAGCACGGGGTTCAGAAGGCTTTCAAGGAGGCCCGGATTATTACTACCAACGGAAACGGAGACAAATCGAGGCAAAGCCCCATAGACTGGCACGCCGCGTTCCGTGACGGTATCCGGCTGACCTTCTACCCCTACCGGGATGTCCTCAGCTTCGAGTTTGAGCATCCCTTGAACACCGAACCCCTCAGGATAGACGCGGTTATCATCAAGAAAGAACCGGGCGTGGTGATAGACAACCCTATCGGTGCGA
>JAISWN010000305.1 GCA_031271075.1 Treponema sp. | reverse complement strand
CGCTTTCAAACGGGATAGCACTTCGGCATGTGTGGCGCCTGTTATGCCCAAAAACGAATTTGCCGTGCTTTCCATGGCTATTTCGGTATAAATCTTGAGAGCGTCCTGTGGCTCAACAGGGCGAATATTTAATATTGCCGCAGAGGCGGCAAGCTCTGTAGCCCTGTCGATAAGATTTTCAACTCCACCTATACTGCCCAACATACTATATTCTTCGTCTGTCGCCGTATAGCCAAACACTTCTTCGTCGTACTTTGCCACATTGCGGATTTTGTTATCCTCAATAGCGGTTTTCGGAAAATTCCTTAACACATAGTCCTGACAAAAACTTCTAATCTTCGCAGTAGTCTTCGCAGTCAACGCACCGGTGTCAGGCGCTTCCTGCGCGGCAAGGGAGACAGCGGCAAGTGCCGCAAGCAGGAAGGCAAAGAACGGCTTTTTCATATAATCCTCCTCTATCAACAAACAAATACCGGGGAAGCCCGGCAGCTTTACCTATATTTCCGTCTGCACCAGACGGCCGTATTTTTTTTCATCCTTGTAGAGCTCGTACACATAACCGCCGCTTTGGCTGTAGAGGCCGGTCCCGGCGTCCGTCAGCCGCTCAAAAACTTCGGAATTATAAAAGGCTTTCATAGCCTCCTGTACCGATACTCCGGTATCCTCAATAATGGCTGCCACGACATCCGAGGCTACAAGATCTACCATTGTTCTTAACGTATCTTCACTCATAATATGCCCCGGTTTTATGCAAAAGGGCAATGGCTCTTTTGGTGTGGAATGAATACTGGATACTTAACTCCCTGAAAGTCAGTTCCCGCCTCAAGGCGTCTTCCGAAATGATACCGGAAAGGAACGTATTGATTAACGCCGCGATGTCATCATTTGCGACAGGGCCGGTAATAGAGTTGTTCGGAAACTTCAGTTTCCGAACAAATTCCGCTGAAAACAGCAAAATGCCCTGCATTTTGCAGGACTTGTTCGAGAACCAACCGGGTTCTCGAACAAGTCTAACATCATATTTGCCGTCTCCATTACATTCGGGGCTTTTGTAATCATGAAACTTCCGATTCCGGTTGTTGGTGACAAAAAGCGCCCATTCATTGTCTGGTTTGTCAAACCTTCTGACGTTTAACGTATCATGCTTGTCATCTTTTAGGGTCTTTTCATCAAAAGAAAACTCAGTTACCCAAGGGGTCCCGCTTCCGTAAATCTTTACGGTCCGTCTTGCCATCGTCCAGGCATGGTTCTGAAACGGCGTCGTATAAAAGCCCTTCCCAAAATCTTTGAAAGGTCTGCATTTCTCCAGGTCAATACCGATGATTTTCCTATTGGAGCCGTGGAACAGATTCACTCAATAGTCCCCCCGTTATTCTTACAGACGGCGGTCAGGTCATCTACGGCATCGTCCAGTGAGAGCGTATGTTCGGCATCGTAGCATTCAACAAGGAAATCTATACCCTTATAAGTGTTGAGGTAATTGAAAGCGTCTTTTGGGCTGATTTTTTTGAGTTTGGCGAAAAGAGAGACGCACATTGTATAGTAATATACCTGTTTTACGGTTTCCATAGCATGATTTCTCAAGGGCCTTTTTCATTTGCAAGTTATGAAGCCGGTCAAGCTGCGCGCCGCCCTACTTGCCGCTGTCGAACACGGTCTTGCCCAGTTCCGAATCCCCGGGCCTGATCCCTGCCCGGTAGCGGGTGACATCCTCTTTTTCCCGCTCCAGTTCAGCGAAGTTGTAGACAGGATTGCCCGACGGGTCCGCTTCCAGTTCCGGCATGGAGTAGGCGGCCATGTCCTTGATGATCCGGTCCTGGGCCGCGGGGAGGTTTTGCGGGCTGGCCTCCGGGGAGGGCCCCAGGATATCGCCGGCCCCGAGACCCCGCGGCTTGGACCAGATGCGCTGGAAGCCGGTCTTCCGGAGGTTCTCCAGCTTGATGCCCTGGTTCTCTTTTTTTTCCCGGAAGTAACGGATGGCGGGGATAAGCCAGAAGATGAAGGAAAAGGCCAGGGGGACAAGCCCCAGGCCCACCGTGATCAGGGGCAGGGGATCGGCGATCAAGCGGGAGAAGTAATCATAGGTAAAGCCGTAGAGCAGGGGGGCCGCCTTAAGCTGCTCCAGGGAGAGAATCGGCCCGGTAAACAGGGAGTGGGAGAAAAAGTAAGCGCCGAAGAACAGGTTTACCGCATTGATCAGGGCAAACCATCCGTTCATGCTTTTTTTGTTGGCGGAAAATTGCCTAAGCCGTTTTAAGGGCGCCGGCGGGCTGCCGGAATCGCTGCCGGTCTTGTCGGATCGGAAGAGGAGCTTATCGAAACGGTACACGATGGTTCCGTCCCCCGTAACTTCGGGCATACCGCCGAATTCGGAACAGGCCGCCAGGATCCCCCTTTCCGCCTCCGGCAGGGTCTTTCCCGTAAGGGCCATGTACTCGGGAAGGGAGACGATCCCCGAATTCCGCTGGAGCCAGGCGATAAGGCTCTTTTTTTCCGCCTCTTCCGCTTCCCGGTTGGGATCCGGCTCGCCGAAGACAAAAGAAAAAATCGCCTGGTTGAGGGGCCTTCGATTGTGGGGGCTCCCATCGAGATGCATTCCTTTGGGCCGGGAGCCCCTGGTTCCGCCGTAATTCCCGTAATAGCCTCTGTCCAGGGATCTGGTCAGTTCCGAGTAGAACCATATCCGGATGATGAGATCGAAGATCCCCGAGGCCAGGTAAAAGCCCCCGCCGTCGTTCCGGGAGCGTTTATCTCTGGAAGAGGAGCCCGCCACGGAGACCATAAGGGCGGCCAGGGCGATGAGCATGAACAGGGCGAAGTAACCCACCAGCATTACCATGATCCACACCTTGAAAAGCCAGACGGCAACGACCTTTACGGCCCCGCCCAGGGCGGCAAGGAAGCGTTTGAGACCGGCCTTGAAACCCCGGTAACGGCTGGCAAAGGTACGGGGAAAGGAGTAGAGGATCTCGCCCGATTCGGTAACTTCCAGCCGGGCCGAATATTCATCCGCCGCCCGGGGCAGAAGCTCCTGGACCAGCGGAAGGGGAAGGGCGGTCGCCGCTACCGCGTCGGCCACGGTAAGGCTCCGGCGGCGTTTCTTCAGGGCCTCCACAAGCCTGCGGTACGGAACCCCGCCGGGTTTGTCAGGAAGCCGCATGTATCTCTTCCAAAACACAGCCCCGTTCCAGGATCGCGGCCAGGGTCAAACTCTCAAGGTACCTGTTCACCATGTTGACCACATCAACCCAGACCTGGTGGCTCAGGCAGCTGTCTATCCGGTCGCAGGTTCCCAGGCTTTTATCGCAGGTATTCAGATCAATCTCCTCCCCCGCAGCTTCGAGGATCTCTCTCACCGTTATCCTCTCGACGGGGCGGGTAAAATAGAAACCGCCCCCCGGGCCCCGGACGGAGGCGACAATACCACCCTTCCTGAGTTTGAAAAATATCTGCTCAAGAAATACACAGGATATATTTTCCGCGTCCGCCAGGACGCTGATCGATACCGGCCCACCGTTTTTACTCAGCCGCGCCAGGACCAGGGAAGCCCTAAGGGCATACCGGCCCCGCGTGGTAATTCTCATGGAGAATCCCCCTCTTTTTCAATCTTTAGTAATATGATAATATATTCTCTTGATATGAACAAGGTGATTCTTAAGGCCGAGGATTTGGACGGCTACCTTACCCAGGGGGATCGGGATAGTCTTGCCCGGATGGACGGTATCTACCGCCAGGTTATGGCTTCTTTTACCGAACTGTATTCCGGCGGGGTAAAGGCCCGGCGGGACGCGGAGGAACAGCTCATTTCGCTGTACAACGAAATGGGGGTCCTTATGCAGGAGATCTGCAAAACCGAGACGGGGCTCCACGTTTATTCTTTCCAGACCCCCCACGAAAGCCACGCGGAAGCCTCCCGGCTGATTGCCAAGCTGCGGGACGTGCGGACCGGCAACCAGGAATTTGTGTACTATATCCAGCGGGCCTACGAGATGCTTTTCAAGCTTGCCTACGGGGGCAGAACCGGGAGCAGCAAGAATTACCTTATCGTGAAGACCCCGGTAACGGCGCCGGTGCAGAATTTCGCGGTTCACAAGATCACCAACATCGACGACTT
>JAISWN010000281.1 GCA_031271075.1 Treponema sp. | reverse complement strand
GCCACCTACTTCCTCCCGGTAACGCCGGACTATGTACGGCAGGTAATCGAAAAGGAAAAGCCCGACGGGCTCCTCCTCTCCTTCGGCGGGCAGACCGCGCTGAACTGCGGGGTGGCCCTGTACCGGGAGGGCGTCCTGGCCGGGAATGGGGTGCGGGTTCTGGGGACTCCGGTTACGGCCATTGAAGACACCGAAGACCGGGAACTCTTCGTGAAGCGGCTTGATGAAATCGGCGTCCTAAGCCCGCGCAGTATCGCTGTTACATCCACCGGCGCCGCGGTAAAAGCGGCGGCGGAAATCGGCTTTCCCGTGATGGCCCGGGCCGCCTACGCCCTGGGGGGCGCGGGTTCGGGGATCTGCCGCAACGAAGGGGAACTGCGCCGCCGCTGCGACCGGGTATTTTCCCGGATGAGCGAGACCGGAGCCGCCCCCCAGGTACTGGTGGAGGAATGGCTTGGGGGCTGGAAGGAAATTGAGTACGAGGTAGTGCGGGACATCTACGATAACTGTATTACCGTCTGTAACATGGAAAATTTCGATCCCCTGGGTATCCATACCGGCGAAAGTATCGTTGTCGCCCCTTCCCAGACCCTTACCGATTCGGAATACCACAAGCTGCGCAGAATCGCTATCGAGGTGATCCGCCACCTGGGGATCGTGGGGGAATGTAACATCCAGTACGCCCTGGATCCGGAATCCGAGGACTACCGGATCATCGAAGTCAACGCCCGGCTCTCCCGCAGTTCCGCCCTGGCCAGTAAGGCCACCGGTTACCCCCTTGCCTTTGTGGCGGCAAAGCTTGCCCTTGGTTACTCCCTTATGGACATTGAAAACCGCATCACCCGGGCCACCAAGTCCTGCTTCGAGCCCGCCCTTGACTACTGTGTAGTAAAAGTACCCCGCTGGGATCTCTCCAAATTCAAAAACGTGGATGTCCAGTTGGGATCGGAGATGAAATCCGTCGGGGAAGTAATGTCCATCGGCAGGAGCTTTGAGGAAGCCCTGCAGAAGGCCCTGCGGATGATCGGCATCGGCGCGCCGGGTCTTGCGGGGGATCTGCGCTTCTGTTTCGCGGAACCGTCCGCTGCCGGGGCGGATCCGGGCGGGGATGCCGGAATTCTCCGGAAAAAAATAAGGGAAGCCCTGCAAAAACCCACGGATCGGCGGATCTTCATCATCTACCGGGCCCTGGCGGAAGGCTGGACGGTGGAGAAGATCTACCGGCTCACCAAAATTGACAAGTGGTTTTTGTACAAAATCGCCAAGGCCCTGGCCTGCGAGGGGGAACTTCGAGCCGCTTCCGGCCCCCCCCCGCTCCCCGCTCCCCTCCTGGCAAGGGCAAAGCGGCTGGGTTTCTCCGACGCGCGGATAGGGGAATTCACCGGCCTTTCGGAGGCGGAGGTCCGTTCCCTGCGGGAAGAGTACCGGATCCGCCCGGTGGTAAAGCAGATCGACACCCTGGCCGCGGAGTATCCCGCCAGGACCAACTATCTCTACATGACTTACGGCGCCTGCGGGCCCGGGAGCGGGGCTACGGACGACATCAGCCCTGCCGGCCGGGGGGTCATGGTACTGGGTTCCGGGGCCTACCGGATCGGGAGCAGCGTGGAGTTCGACTGGTGTTGCGTCAACGCGGTGGAAACCGCCAGGAAACTGGGGCGCTATTCCATCATGGTGAACTGTAATCCCGAAACGGTTTCCACCGACTACGATATGTGCGACCGGCTCTACTTCGAGGAACTCTCCCTGGAACGGATCCTGGACATCTGGGAGCGGGAACACCCGGAGGGGATCATCCTTTCCATGGGGGGACAGATCCCCAACAACCTGGCCACCAGGCTCTACAGCGCGGGAACCCTGATCTACGGTACCACGCCCCAGTCCATCGACATGGCGGAAGACCGGAACAAATTCTCCGCCCTGCTTGACCGCCTTGGTATTGAGCAGCCCCAATGGAAGGAGCTTACCGACCTTTCCTCCGCCAAGGCTTTCGCGGCGGAAGCGGGCTACCCGGTACTCATCCGCCCCAGCTATGTGCTTTCCGGGGCGGCCATGAACGTGGCCTGGGACGACGCGAGCCTGGAGCGGTTCTTGTCCCTGGCGGCGGATGTTTCCCCGGAACACCCGGTAGTAATCTCCAAATTTATTGAAAACTCCAAGGAGATCGAGATTGACGCGGTGGCAAAACGGGGGGAGATACTCTTCCACGCCATCACCGAGCACATAGAAAACGCCGGAGTCCATTCCGGGGACGCCACCGTGGTGCTGCCGGCCCAGCGGCTCTACATCGAAACGATCCGGAAGATCCGCGGTATTGCTGAGGAGATCGCCCGGGCCCTGGACATCACCGGCCCCTTCAACATCCAGTTCCTGGCCCAGCGGAACCGGGTGCGGGTTATCGAGTGTAACCTCCGGGCCAGCCGCAGTTTTCCTTTCTGTTCCAAGATCAGCCGGGTAAACATGATAGAACTGGCCGTCAAGGCCATGCTGGACGAGCCGGTAACGCCGCCGCCGGTATCGGCCCTGGATCTTAAATGGGTAGGGGTCAAGGCCGCCCAGTTCAGCTTCTCCCGGCTCCACGGCGCGGATCCGGTAAGCGGGGTGGAGATGGCCAGCACCGGGGAAGTAGGCTGCATCGGCGCCGATCTTTCCGACGCCTTCCTCAAGAGCCTCCTCTCGGTAGGGTACCGGATACCCAGGAGGCGCATCCTCCTTTCCACCGGCCCCATTGAGGACAAGCTCAACTTTCTGGATTCGGCGCGGCTCCTCCTGGACATGGGTTACGAACTCTACGGTTCCCGGGGCACGGCGAAATTCCTTTCCGGCAACGGCATCCCCATCAAGGCCCTGAACTGGCCCCTGGAATCCCGGGAACCCAACATCGCCGGCTTTATCAAACGCGGGGAAATCGACATGATCATCAACATCCCCAAAAACAACCGGGAAACCGAATTGAAGAACGACTATATCATCCGGCGCATGGCGGTAGATTTCGACATCCCCCTCTTTACCAACATCAAAGTAGCCCGGGAGTTCATCGACGCCCTGGTCTACGAGCGTTCAAAAGGCGGCCTGGAAATAAAAGCCTGGGAGGAGTACCGCTAAAGGCATTGTGAAACCCCGCCTTTCATGGGGATACTATTTTACACACAGTTTAAAACGCGGTACATACCGGGAAAATAAAGCCGGGAAAATAAGGTAGTTGTTGGCGAACCCTTGGTTCGACAGAAACTGATTTTCTGAACAACTCTAGTAAACACCGATGCCCTAGTATCCCGGCACGATTAAACTTGCGGATTTGGGCGCATTCCCACCTATGGCGGGAACCGGGCTATCCGCTTCAATTCCTCGACCCCTGTGGGGGGTCTGCGGGATTTCCGCTTCTATCCCTTGCGCTCTGCCAAGCCTTGCGTTTTCCCGCCGGGAAACAAAGCCGCACTTTCATAGTTGTCGGGATACTAGTA
>JAISWN010000267.1 GCA_031271075.1 Treponema sp. | reverse complement strand
TCTTTTTCCGGGTTTACCGCGATATTTTCCTGTATGTCGTGATAGTAGGGGGTATCGACGCCGTTTATGCTGATTATCCGGTCGCCGGTTTCAAGCCCCGCCTCGTCGGCCGGGTAAATTTCGCCGGAGACGCCAAGCCCGGAGGCCAGGACTATCCGGTTGCCCAGGGTACTCACCTCGAAACCGGCGCCCCAAATAACGGAAAGCACCAGGACGGCGAAAAGAATGTTAAAAAAAGGGCCTCCAAAGGCCACCAGAATCCGGCGGAAGGGGCTTGCGCCGAAGAAGGTTCCCGGCGTGGGAGGGATCTCCCGGCGGCGGTTTTCCCAGGCTTCCTGGAATTCGTTTTCCCCCCGCATTTTGCAGTAGCCCCCCAGGGGGAACACGCCGAGCCGGTATTCCACGTCACGGAATTTTTTTTTCAGTACCGGCCTGCCCCAGCCGATGGAGAAAGCCTCCACGCCAATGCCCACCAGGCGGGCGGCAAGGAAATGCCCCAGTTCGTGGACAAAGACCACGACCCCCAAGCCGATAAGCCCCAGCAGTATCTTGGTGATAAACATTAACCCTTACTCCTCATGGTTTTGATAAACAGCCTTGCCCTTTCCCGGGCGAGCCTATCCGCCTCCAGAACGGCGCCCATATCCAGGTTACCAGTCCAGTTCTTTTGCAAAACATAGTCTACAATCAGGGGGATATCAAGAAAACCCGCCTCCCCCGAAAAGAAAGCCGCCACCGCTTCCTCGTTGGCCCCGTTGTATACGCAGGGGTAAAGCCCCCCCTGGCGGGCCGCCTGGTAGGCCAGAGGGAGCATGGGGAATTTTTCCCCGTCGGGCTTTTCAAATTCCAGGGTAAGGCCCGCAAAATCCAGGGAACCGAAAGGGGAGGGGGCGCTTTCCGGCCAGTAGAGGGCCTCCTGTATGGCAAGCCGCATGTCCGGCCGGGAAAGCTGGGCGTATACCGCCCCGTCTCCCATCCGCACCATAGAGTGTACCACGCTCTGGGGGTGGATAACCACGCTTACCTTGTCCGGGGGCATGTCAAAGAGCCGTACCGCCTCAATGACTTCAAGCCCCTTGTTCGCCAGGGAGGCGGAGTCAATGGTGATTTTGGGCCCCATTTTCCAGGTAGGATGGGAGAGGGCGTCTTCCGCTTTTACCTTCTCCAGTTCTTCCCGGCTGTAAGAGCGGAAGGGGCCTCCCGAAGCAGTCAGGAGTATCTCCGCCACCTTTTCCCTGTTATGGGCCCGGATAAGCTGGAGAATCGCCGTATGCTCCGAATCCACCGGGACGACCCGTTTCCCCTTCTTCCGGGCAAGATCCAGGACAAGAGGCCCCGCCATGACGATGCTTTCCTTGTTCGCCAGGGCGAGATCCGATCCCGCCTCCAGCACAGCCATCGAGGACTCAAGCCCTGCCGCGCCGCTTATGCCGTTGACGGTGATATCGGCCCCGGCCTTCCCGATAGCTTCCGGAAGCGCCGCCGGATTATCGCCGGCCAGGCAGAGGGCCGCGCCGGGGAATTCCTCCCCCAGCTTCCGGAGGGATCCGGCCCTGGCTTTTGCGGAGAGAAGAACCGGCTCAAAATCCCGGGGATTGGCGCGGATCACATCCAGGGTGTTCCGGCCAATGGAACCGGTAGCCCCCAGGACAGCTATCCGTTTTTTCATTGAAAAAGTATCCGGTAGCCCAGGTAAAACACCGGAGCCGCCAGGGCTATGGAGTCGATGGAATCAAGGACGCCCCCTCTGCCGGGTATGATGTTCCCCGAATCCTTCATGCCCGAACTCCGCTTCAAGGCCGATTCCGCCAGATCCCCCAGGGAGGAGGCGCAGCCCGACAAAAGCCCCAGGATGATTCCCGCGGCAAGGGGAGGGAGGAAACGGGAAACCAATACATCTTTGGCAAAGAATTCCGCCCCGGCCCCCACCAGGATAGACGCCCCTATTCCCCCGACAAAACCCGCCACGCTTTTGTTCGGGCTGGCCGCCACGATCCCCCGGTTTCCCTTTCCGAAAAGCATCCCCGCGGCCCAGGCTACAGAGTCGTTGCCGAAAACCATGAGGAGGAAGACGAAGATAACCAGGGAGGAATTGTCAAGCCCGCTCATCCGGATAAGCCAAACCAGGAAAAGGCCTGGGTAGACCATCACCGAAAAACCTGATGCCGCCTGGAGGGTGTAGTCCTGTAAGCCCGCCCCGGCGGTGAATACCCGGGACAGGAGAACCCAGAGCCCCCCCAGGATAAAAACCGCGGAAAATATCAGACTGCCTGTATCCCCGTTCTCCCGGGCCGGGGTAAAACTGTTTACCAGGGTTATTACCAGGGGGGCCAGAATACCCAGAACGGCGGCCTCCACCCGGCGTTTTAGAGGAACCATACGGGTTCCCGCCGGGATCCGGCCGGGAAAGAGACCTTTATTCCCCAGGATCACGGAAAATTCAGCCGATCCAAGGCCGATAAAGGCCAGGATTACCACGTTGAGGGCCAGGTGGTTCCGCTGGGGAAAAAACAGCACCAGGGAAAGAACAAGGGGAACGGCAACAAAGAAAATGAGGAGCCGCTGAAAGATCGCTTTCATTTTTTATACCCGTATTCCGCCGAAGCGGCGTTCCCGTTTTCCGTAACTTTGAAGCGCCAGGGCAAGATCCTCCCCCGTCCAGTCAGGCCAGAATTTACCGGAAATATAATACTCCGCGTAGGCCCCTTCCCAGAGGAGGAAATTACTGGTTCTGAATTCCCCCGCGGTACGGACGATAAGATCCGGATCCGGTACGTCCGGGTTATCCAGATATTGGCGGATATCCCCTTCCCTAAGCCGCAAATTTCCGGCGCCGCCGGGACTGCCGGAAGATTTGAACATCCAAGCCCGGTTTACCGCCCGGATAATCTCATCCCTGCCGCCGTAATTCAGGGCCAGGATAACCTGCATGCCCGTAAAATTCCGGGTATCTTCACAGGCATCTTCAATTTCCCGGCGAATATCCGGGGGAAGCCCTTCGGAATCCCCAGCGTGGCGGATACGGACACGGTTTTCCCGGTAAAAATCCAGTTCCCCCCGGAGGTACTGTTTTACCAGCCCCATGATGAAGCCTACTTCCTCCGCCGTCCTTTTCCAGTTTTCCGTGGAAAAAGTATACAGGGTTAAGTAAGATATTCCCATGTCGCTGGCGGCCTTTACCACCCGTTTGGCGGCTTTAAGGCCCTCCAGGTGGCCCTGGGTACGAACCATACCCCGGCCCCTGGCCCAGCGGCCGTTTCCATCCATGATAATTCCCACATGGGCGGGAACAGAGCCTGTTTCCGTATTCAATTATCCATGATCTCTTTTTCTTTTTCCTCCAGAACCTGGTTTATCCTGCCTATATAGCTGTCCGTCAGCTTCTGGAGTTCTTCGGAGTACCTGCTTTCCTCATCCTCGGTTACCTCTCCGTCTTTGAGGAGCTTTTTCAGATCCTCGTTGCCGTCCCTGCGGATGTTCCGCACCGCCACCCGGCCCTGCTCGGCCTGGCTTTTGGCGAGCTTTACCAGTTCCTTCCGCCGTTCCTCGGTCAGGGGAGGGATGCTTATCCGTATCACCTTGCCGTCGTTACTGGGGTTAAGGGAAAGCTCCGAGGAACGGATGGCCTTTTCTATTTCCCCGATCAGGTTCTTGTCCCAGGGCTGGATAACGATGAGCCGGGCCTCGGGAACGGAGATGTTGGCTACCTGGTTAAGGGGGGACTTTTCCCCGTAATAATCCACCCGGATCTTGTCAAAGAGAGAAGCCGAAGCGCGGCCGGTTCTGATGCCCGCGAAAGAATCCTTAAGACTCTGGACGGTTTTTTTCATCCGATCTTCGGCGGAAGAAATAGCGGCATTCATTCTACTATCCTACCTACTGTCCTACTTTAAAGTAAACGTAGTCAGTTACACTTATTTTCGCCCCGATTTTTTTGCCCCATTCCTCCAGGGCCTTGGAAACGCTGATCTTTTCGTCCTTGACGTAGCCCTGTTCCAAAAGGCAAATCTCCGAGAGCAGCTTGTTCAGTTTACCCTTCAGGATACTGTTAAACTGTTCGGGCTTTGCCTCCTTAAGCCTGGCGAATTTCTCATCCCCTTCCATCTGGGCGCGGAAGATATCCTCCTGCTCCTTAAGGTAGGCCGGATCAAGCTTCTCCCGGCTCAAAGCCAGGGGGTTGAAGGCGGCGATATGGAGGGCAATGGTAAAGGCGAAATCCTTCGCCTCCTGGCCGGCAAAGGCGCCGGGCTTGTCGGCGCCGAGTTTAACCACCACCCCGATGTTCCCGTCCCCGTGGATATACTGGGCAAGGTACTCGCCGGCGCCGGCCTTCAGGGTTTTAAGCCGTTTCAGGCTCATGTTTTCCCGGATCTTGGTGGCCAGGTCCGTCACCAGGGAGGAAAGCTCTTCGTTGGGCTCGGTATAGCCTTTTTCCAGGGCCCTTTCGGCAATGGTATCCCCCAGGGCGATAAAGTCCGGGTTCCGGGCCACAAAATCGGTTTCCGAGGCAAGTTCCACCACCGCGGCGGCAGAACCGTCCGCTTTTATTTTGGTAAACACCTTGCCTTCGTTGGTAGCCCGGCCGGAACGTTTCTCCAGAGCCGCGAGCCCCTTTTCCTTGAGAAACTTTTCCGCGGCGGCCATGTCGCCGTTGGTGGAAACCAGGGCGTTCTTACATTCCATCATACCGGCCCCGGTTTTTTCCCGAAGCCGCCTTACTTCTTCTGCGGTAACAGCCATTGATCGTAACTCCTTCTTCCCTATTCTTCTTCGTAAACCTTGTCCACATCTACCGGCAGTTCGTCTTCCTCGTCGGTTTCCACGCTTTCCCGGATGGCCGCGGGGGTTTCTCCGGTGGCGTAGGATTCAATATCGATCTCCCGATCCTCTTCCTTGATAGAGGCGTCGGTCATGATACCTTCCGTGTTTTCGTCCTCATCCCCCAGGGTTTCGATGATCTTCAGCCCCACTTCGTTGTCCGCCTCCACTACCGCGTTGGCCACGATCTGGGTAAAGAGGGTGATCGCCCGGATGGCGTCGTCGTTGCCCGGGATGGGATAGTCGATGCCATCCGGGTTACAGTTGGTGTCCACCACTGCGACAATGGGAATACCCATGCGCTGAGCCTCGGTTACGGCGATAGCCTCCTTGCGGGTGTCGATGATGAAAAGGATCCCCGGAAGCTCCTTCATCTCTTTGATACCCCCCAAGTTCTTCTGGAGTTTTGACCGCTCCTTGCCCAAGGAGGCGATTTCCTTCTTGGTCAGGTTCTCGAAAGTGCCATCCACCTCCATCTTTTCCAGTTTTTTAAGACGGAGCAGGGATTTTTTGATGGTAACAAAGTTGGTGAGCATGCCGCCCAGCCAGCGGTTGTTCACGTAGAACATGCCGCAACGTTCGGCTTCTTTCTGAATTGCCTGCTGGGCCTGTTTCTTGGTACCCACAAACAGCACGGATTTACCCGAAGCCACACTCTTGCGGACCGCGTCGTAGGCGTCTTTGATCGACTGGATAGTCTTTTGCAGATCGATAATATGAATTCCATTCCGCTCGGCGAAGATGTATTTCTTCATCCGGGGATCCCAGCGTTTTACCTGATGGCCGAAATGCACGCCTGA
>JAISWN010000291.1 GCA_031271075.1 Treponema sp. | reverse complement strand
TTGTAAAGGTTAAATATGTATGCCCTGGAGTTACGATGTAACACGGGGGATTTCAAGAATAAGCGCAAGGGATAGGAGGGGTGCGGAGCAGACCCGGCGCGAAGCGACGGGGCCGGAGCCTGGCAGCCCGTGGCTGCCTTGGCGGAGCCCCGGATAGCCCGGTTTTTCCGCGGTTTAGCGCGGAAAAATGCGCCCGAATTCGGGTTTATGAAACTATATTGGGGATCTTTGGAGTTTTTACGCGAAACGCGGCAAAGCGCTAAGGGGCCTGTCGGGGGGGGGGGGGTATAATTAATGAACGGCTAAACACCGGAAGGGAGGAAGAGACTGATATGCCGAAGATGTTCGCGGCAAAGGGCGCAGGGGCAGTCATGATTTCCTCCTTTCCAAAAAAATAATCCCCGCCTTCTGGGGGTGTAAATAACATAGCACCGGTTGTATAAAAAAGTCAAGCCGTGTTTCGATAAATTTCAAAAGGAGCAAGCCCGGCAAAGAGGCCCCTAAAATTCACTCCTAAAATTCATTCCTAAAATTCAATGACGAAGCGGCTCCTTCCCTCCCCCTCCAGCCACATGGGGAAGTTGGTTCCCCAGATGTTGTTAAAGATGTTGAAGTACAGCCCTCCGGCGGGATCCTCGAAGCGGTCGTCAAAGCGGAGCATTTTCGGCTTTCCCAGGGCGGCCAGGGGGGAATCCAAAGGGGTAACCAGGTAGCGGCCGTCGGCGCCACGGTACTCCGCTTCGGCTACCGCGTGGTAGGATCGGTTGCCCCCTTTCACCACGTCCAGGGGATTCACCGGGACGCCGAGTTTACGGAAACGCCATCTGGCGGGGGTGGCGGCGTTGAGGTTGATGCCGAACCAGAGGGCCTCGGGAAGGCGGGATGCTTCTTTGTCAAACCAGTCCAGGCTTATCTCCAGCCGCGGCGGCGCGGGGTCCTGCCTGCCGGGAGGCCACCCGGCGGCGTGGTAGCGAATGACCAGTTCCCCCGGTGCGCCCCTTGGATCTTGCGGGGAGGCCAGGAGTCTCAGTTCCGCCAGATCCTCCCTTCCCTGGGGCCGGGAAATGGATCGGATATGGGCGCGGTAAAAGGCGTTTATTGGCCGGGGCCGGGCGTACTGCATGCCGGGCTTACCGAAGTCCGGGAGTACCCAAGGGGCGTTGATATCCATGTCCCGGTTATAGTCCTGGTGATAGCGGACAAAATCCTCATACGAGAAGGTCTGGTAGGAATAAGCGCCGATACCTCCGGGGCCGGCCAGTTCCCGCTCCCCTCTTAGGGAAATAATGGCCCCCGAATCGCCGATAACCGCCTGCCAGGGGCCCAAGGCAAAAGGCTGGCCGGGGTAGACGGCCTCGCCCCGGTCAATGGTTCTGCAGGGCTCCAGGTTTTTGAAAGCCGCGGCGGCCTCCTCCCTCATGCCGGGGGAGAGTGCCTCCAGCGCGGTGTCAAGGTAGGCCCGCTGCTCCCGGTGGGAAGATTCAAAAAAGGAGTAGCTCCGCCTATCCCCGGATTCCGCCTTGCCGGGGTACAGGGCTTCCAGTTCCGCCGCCACATGGCGGCTTATCGCCCCGTATTCTTCGGGAACCGCCCAGGGGGGAACCGTATCCGTCTGCCGGGCGGCTTTGAAATGTTCCGCCTGCCAGTTTTTGAAATCCCCCAGGTGCTTTTTCAGATCCAGCCCCCAGGTATGCTCGCTTACCATGATGAGCCGGCCGTAAAAATTCCCGTAGGCCGGGCCGGCGGGGGAAAGGCGGCCTTCGGCCTCCCAGGTCTTGCGGAGACGCAGCAGTTCCCGGAACCGGGCCACTTTAGCCGGGTCGGTAGCCACGCCGTGTATCCAGGTGTCGCCGATCTCCTCGGTAAGGACCGGCAGATCCGCCGCGGCTTTCCGCAGAACCGGCACAAAGTCGTTCAGGGTGGAAGCCCGGATCTCCGCGCCGGGGAAACGGGCGGAGAGATCGGCAAAGGTTTGAAGAACCGATTCGGTCCGGGGCGGGCCCGTGTTGTCGCTGCTATTCACAATCACCAGGGCTTCCTCCGCGCCGGGGAGGAGCAGGGTATCGCCGTAGCTCCGGTCATACTGGACAATAACTTCGCTCCCATCGGGGGCCCGCCAACGGAACACCCGGGGGGTTTCGGGCAGATGGGAGGCGTCGTTCACCCCGATATGGAGGTATTCCACCCCCGCCTTTGCCAGGAGGGGAACCATGCCGATGGTATGCCCCGGCACGTCGGTCATCTTGGCCGCCGGGGTGGTTTTCCCGAAACGCCGGTCCAGGTCCGCGGACAGGGAAAGGCCGTACTCAAAGAGCCCCGGATCCATCAGCTCCGTATGGCTGGTAAAGGGAAGGGCATGCCAGACTATGTCCCCGGCTTCAATGGCCCGCAGCAGGGCGTCCCCGTCCTTTGGGCCGGATCGTTTAAGGGCGGTGTGGATCAGCCAGGAGCCGGTAGTCCACACCAGGCGTTCCCCTCCGCCCCGGCGGCGCAGTTCCGCGGCGGTCCCGATTGCCCGGGGAATAAACACCCGCAGATAGTTTTCCGTTACCCTGGCGGCCAGATCGGTAAAACCGATGTCCAGATGGGTTTTAAATACCACACGTACCAATTTGGGACCGATACTCATAAGCCTCCCTATACTGAAACCAGCAAATGACTATAAAATATAATAGCAAAACTGTCAGGAGGTACAGTGGATCACCGCTTAATCAGGGCGTCCCAGCTCCTGTCGGAGATACCCATCAGTATCTCCGCGGAAGGTTACATCATCGAAGTGTACTGGTTCCGGATCATGAACAAGGAAGGGGACTGGTTTATCAAACGGCACGCCCATTCAACCTACGAATTCCATTTCTGCGCCCAGGGGAACTGCTTTGTGGACACCGACTCCGGTTCCTTTCCCATAAGGGAAGGGATGTTTTACCTGAGCGCGCCGGGCTGTTACCATGCCCAGCGTCCGGCGAAGGAGGGGGAATTCATCGAGTACAGCCTGAACTGCGCCCTCAGCAAAACCAGTTTTATCAGCCAGGCGGCGGGCAGGGAGGTGGAAAGGATCTTCCAGATCTTTATGAGCGCTCCCTGCTTTCCGGTACGGGATCGTTTCGGCGTCATCCCCCTGTTCAACCAGGCCCTGGAGGAGGCGGACAGGCGGTCCCTGGGCTACGAATGGACCCTCCAGAGCATCGTCCCCCGGATCCTGGTGGCGGCGGCCAGGGCCATTGAGGAGGAACAGCGGATAGCCGGGAACGCCCCTCCCTCGGAACCCAGTTTCAGGATGGTCCGGATCGAGGAGTTCGTTCAGGCAAACATTGGAAAGGACATCGGCCCCGCCGACATCGCCCGGTTTCTCAACCTGAGCGACAAGCAGGTATCCCGGATCATTATAGCCCACAAGGGCTACCCCGCCAAGAAATACATCACCCGGACAAAACTGCGGCGGGCCAAGGAACTTCTGGTCACAGGCGATCAGCCCATCAAGGAGATAGCCCGGCAGCTGGGTTTTTCCAGCGAGTATTACTTCAGCTCGGTCTTCAAACTCCACGAAGGGGTGCCGCCGGGCGTATTCCGTACCTCCATGAACCAGGGCAAGCCCCCCGGACCAGGCGGCAAAATCTAAGGCCCCTTTTCACCGGGATTTTACCTAACGCGTAACTATTCAGTCGCCTGCGGGGGATAGCGGAAATCGGCGGAATGAAGGGGCTTTTAGCCCCGAAATGAGCCGATTGAGAGCGGAAGGGGGCGGTAGCCCCCTTCGTTAAGGCACTGGAGAACAAGAAAAAGCTCTAAAATCGCGCTACGACTGAATAGTTACCCTAACGCTAACAATCGCCGTTTAAATTACTTTGTAACTACTTTGCGGGGAAGGGTAGTATTATTAACGCAAAGCAACCGGCTTTGCGGACAGACCTTAACTACCGAAGGAATGTCCAAAAAGCAAAAACCGATCCCGGCGCCGTTTCCTTTGGCCCGGATTGGGAACGGCTAATTCCTTGCAATACAACAAATTAGAATGACGCCTTAGAAATGGGGCAGGCAGGGGATACGTTATTTGGACATATTCAGGGGGTATTTAATGGACAATAGATGTCTAAATTTTTGATTCTCAAGGGGAAAAAACAACCTGATACTGATGCCGGAGAAAATGTATGAAACAAAGTATCCAGAGCCCGCTTCTTAGGAATCCGGGATGGCCGGTGATATGGAAGTACCGTTTCCTGTACTTAATGTTCCTGCCGGCGGCGGCGTACCTTTTGGTTTTTTCCTACTACCCTTTCTTCAAGGGGATAATCATGAGTTTCCAGGCGAACCGCCTGATCGGGGCGCGGCCCTTCGTGGGACTGGCAAACTATGTGGAAGTTACCGGAGACAGGGATTTTATCCAGTCCATCGCCAATTCCCTTATCATCGGCCTTGCGGATTTGGCCCTCTATTTCTGCCTCTCCCTGCTCCTGGCCCTGTTGATCAACGAGCTGGGTTTCGCCGCCCTGCGCCGGGCAGCCCATACCATCGCGTACCTGCCCTACCTTTTCTCCTGGTCGGTTATCGCCGGGGTCTGGGCGCTGATCTTCGACCACCGGGGAATCGTAAACACGGTCCGATCTTTCTTCGGCCAGGCGCCGGTACTGTTCCTGGCGGAAGAGCCCCTGGCCCAGGCGCTGATAATCGGCATGGGGGTCTGGAGATCCATCGGCTATTTCGCCCTGCTCTACTCGGTGGCCATAGTGGGCATAGATCCCACCCTCTACGAGGCCGCCCGGATAGACGGGGCCGGGCGTTTTACCCAGATTCGCAAGATCATCCTTCCCTCCCTTGCGGGAACCATGAAAGTAATACTGGTGCTGCTTAGTATCGGTGTGCTTACCCACTTTGACGAGATGTACGTTATGCAGAACCCGGTGAATAAACGGGTGATCCGTACCCTGCTGCTCTACGTTTATGAGGCGGGGATACTGAATTTCAAGCTGGGAACCGCCACCGCTGGGGCGACGCTGGTGATGATCGGAACCTTAACGGTAGTCGCCCTTACCAGGAGAATTTCCCGGTACGATGATTAGGATCCGCGCAATAAAAGGTCATACTATTTCCGCACGGGCCCTGGGAGTAAAACTATGCTAAACAAACCGCAGTTTACCGACCGGCTTCCCCTGCCTGCCAGGGCGCTTGTCTACGCTTCTGTCCTGTTCGTGATCATTACCATGGGGATCCCCATGCTGAATGTGCTGGCGGTCTCCTTTTCCACCAGGATAAAATCCGACGCCCCGGGACTTATCCTCTTCCCCGCCCCGTTCACCTTTGAGGCTTACGATTTTATCTGGAACTACGTGAACCTCTGGAAGCCCTTCCTCAACACGGTGTACGTGGCGGTAACCGGAATGCTGCTCCACGTCTTCGTCTCCTCCCTGGCCGGTTACGTGCTTATCCACAAAGAGATGCCCTACCGGAAACTCCTTATCACCTTCGTGATGCTTACCATGACGGTTCCCGGAGAACTGACCCTGGTGTCCCTCTACGAGGCGAACAAGCAGCTCCACCTGATAAACACCTACACGGCCCTGATCCTCCACGGCGCGGCGGGGGGGTTCAGCATACTGTTGATGCGGAACTACTTTTCCTCAGTCCCCCCGTCCCTGCCCGAGGCGGCCCGCATCGACGGAGCTTCGGATTTTTCGATTTTCCGGAAGGTATACTTTCCCCTGTCTATTCCGGGGATCATGACTATCGGAACCCTGAACCTGATAGGCCGGTGGAACAACATTACTTTTACGGTAACCCTTATATCGGACATGGCAAAGTGGACCATGCCGGTAGTGCTGCGCTGGCTCCTCTTTTCCCCGAACTCCGTATCCGGCACGGATTATGTTTTTGCCAACTCGAAGATGGCGGCGGTTATCCTGACGGCCTTCCCCCTGGCGCTGCTTTACTTTTTTACCCAGCGTTTCTTTACCGGCGGGGTTATGCTGGGCTCCACCAAGGAATAACCGGGCCGGAATCAACAAAGGCGTTTTTTTACACCCTCGTAGGAGGGCGTATTTTAAGCAGAGAGGAGTGTTACTATGTTCAAAAAAATGATAACGGCAATCGGGCTCTTAACCCTGATCTCCACCCTGGTTTTCGCGGGTGGCGCGGGCCAGAAAAAAGCCCCCGGCGCCGTCAAAGTCCTTAGCGCCGTAACCGGCGGCAAGGACGACGCGGAAAACCTGTTGTTCCAGCAGGCCCTGGAAAAGGCGACGGGTCTCAGCATCAGCTTCGAGAAGGTTCCCGCCAACTACTACGACACCCTGACGGCAAAACTGGGGGCGGGGGAAGTGTACGATCTGGTCTACCTTAACCAGACCCAGATGTACAGCCTGGCCAGGCAGGGGGCGCTGAGCGACCTGACATCCCGGCTGCGGAATTCCCCGGTTATCCGGGACAACTATCCCGCCGGGGAGCTTGAAAAGACCGTTTTTGAGGGGAAATACTACGGCGGCTTTAACAAGCAGGAAGTGTACCTCCTGCCCAACGTGAACAAGGCGATTACCGACAAGGCGGGGATTGACATTAGTAACCTGAGTACCCTGGAGGATTACTACAACTTGTTGAAGAAGGTAAAGGAGTACAAGGAAAACGTTGAAGGGAAAAAACCCTACTATCCCTACTTCTGCGTCCTGGGGGATGTGTGGGATCTCCAGCCCTGGTTCTCCGCCGCCGGGGTCAGGCGGGGGGTGTTCACCGATTCCTCGGGCAAGCGCTACGCCCCCTACGTCAGCCCCGCGGCTCAGCCGGTCTGGGAATGGTTCAAGAAGCTTTACGATGAAGGGCTTCTGGACCCGGCCTCCTTTACCGGGAAATCCGGCGATATGCGGCCCAGGATGTGGCAGTCCCAGGATATTGTCCTGGACTCGGACTGGGCGGCCTGGACCGGGCTCTACAACGCCAACGCCAAGGTGGCCGGAACCTACCCCGCCGCGGTTAACGTAGTACCCCTGCCGGGTGTTAAGGGGCCTTCGGGCAAATACTTCCTGGAACAGGGCGAAGCGTCCCTCTGGGCTATCCCGGTAAGCGCCGCGAACCCCGACGGCGCTTTCAAGATCATCGAATACTTTGCCACCAGGGAAGGAGGGCTGCTCCTCTCCGCGGGAATTGAGGGGCACGACTACAACCTGGTAAACGGAAAGGTCGCCCTTACCGAAACAGGGACCGCCCATGCCAGGGATCACGGCGCGCCCTTCCCCATTTCCTCCAGGTTCGATCTGGGTATCCTCGGCGAACTGAACCCCGGCCTTACCGATGCTATCGCCATCGGGAAACGTAGTGATGTGGCGGTAGAACCCATGGGCTATGACAACGGAAAACTTGAGCCCCGGCAGTATTACGATGTAGTGGCCAAATGGCTGATCGATACCATCCAGGGCAAGACGGGCGCGGCCCAGGCCATCAACAGCGCCGCTGCGGAACTGCGGGGCAAGGGGATCATCGACTGATGGAAGAGTTTCGATTCGTTCAAACCTGCTCAAAGGATCAGGAAGGAACCTACGCCAAGCTGCCTTTCAACATGCCCGAGGGGATTGAGCGGATCGAGCTTGAGTATGATTATCCCCGTTACGCGGAGGAAACCCTTCCCGAGGGGACAGCCCGGCGGGAAGTTAATGTTATTGATCTGGGTATCTACGACCAGAAGGGCGATCTTTTCGGCTGGTCAGGCTCCAACCGCCGTTCGGTCTATCTTTCCTCCACCTCCGCCTCCCCCGGTTACCGTCACGGGAAATTCAAGGGCGGAAAATGGGCGGTGGCCCTGGGGCTCTACAAGATAGAATCTTCCGTGGAGGTGCGGGTAAGCCTCCGTATCTACCCCCGGGAAAGGCTGCTGCTTCGGGGGGATCTCCATATCCACACGGTAAACAGCGACGGTTCCTACAGCACCGCTTTTGTGATCCGTTCCTGTACCCAGGCGGGACTGGACTTTATCGCCCTGACGGATCACAACAACACGAAGCAAAATTCAGAAATCGGAAACCCCGAAGGGCTTACGGTGATCCCGGGGCTGGAGTTTACCAACTACCGGGGGCACGCCAATTTCTTCTTTCCCGATCCGGAGATCCGCTTTAACGATAATTTTCTTGTCAATACTTTTGATGAGATGGCGGCCCTTTTCCGCCGGGCCAGGGAGGCGGGGGCGCTTATCTCCCTGAACCATCTGTTTACCGACTGCGCCTGGGAATTCGGCTACGAGGGTTTCCCCTTCGACGCCCTTGAAGTCTGGAACGGGCCGATGCAAAGTTTCAACCTCCGATCCCTTGAACTCTGGCACCGCTTTCTCTGTGAGGGGAAAAGGATCCCCGCCCTGGGAGGCTCGGACATGCACCGGAACGAACTGGGGAAAACCTTCGGAACCCCCTGCAACTTTGTGTACTCCCGGGGCAGATCCGCTGCGGACATCCTCTCAGGGATCAGGGAAGGGCGCGGCAGCATTGCCTATGCCGGCGAGGGCCCCCACCTGGACATGGACATAGGCGGCGCCGGCCTGGGAGACACCGCCGCCTTCCGCCCCGGACTGGAGGGCCTTATCACCATGACTCGGGCCTGCCGGGGGGATGTCTTAAAACTCATATCCCGAAAGGGCGCGGAAGAATTCACCGTTTCTTTTGACGGAACCTGGCGCCGCCGCTTCCCGGTGGAAGATTCGGGCTTCTACCGTCTGGAAGCCTACCGCCCCCTGATAGGCTTTCCCATGCTGATCGCCCTGAGCAATCCGGTGTACATCGGCTGACTCATCTGAGCAAAGGCTTGACAGCTTTCGTGACGCAATGCCGGGAGCGCCAGGCACGGATTTTTTCTTTCTAAAGATGAGGAAACACCATGACCGAGATAGAACGGAAAACCGGAATGACCGATGCCGAGTGTGGGCAGTGGGACGATTATTACACCAAAAACACCTTTGAGCCGGGACCAAATCTTTTGAAACA
>JAISWN010000209.1 GCA_031271075.1 Treponema sp. | reverse complement strand
CGTACCGGCTTCTCATGCTTTTGTGCCAGTGCTACCGCTTCGGCCTTGAACTCCTTCGGGTATACCCGCCGTTCTTTGTCTTTCGTTCCCATCTTTTCCTCTCCTTACTGTTATATCCCACTTATCTTTGTGCCCACCAGATGGGGTAAGGTCCATTATTTCCCGGACCCGCATGTAGTGAAAATACTGTTTTATCGAACGCCGGATGTAAGTGGCAATGGGGAACTGCAGTACCGAAAAAAAGAGCGGACAGAAGATGAAATTTGTCTTGAACAGATTTTCGCCCAGGGCTTTGAATGGGTTTTTGGACAGATTTCTGGATAAATTCATGGACAGATCTTCGAAGAACGGCCGCAATTCGTTCCAGCACAGGAGGCCCCGCAGGACGCAGAAAATGACAAGAAGCGCAAGGGATAGGAGGGGTGCGCGCCCCGCAGAGGCGCGCAGCCCCGGCGCGGAGCGCCGGGGCCGGAGCGGGGCAACCGCGGAGCCCCGGATAGCCCGGTTTTTTCGCGGGTTACCGCGAAAAAATGCGCCCAAATTCCGAATTAGGAAACATAACTTCACTTTTACAATTTCATTTTTACAATTTCACTTTTACTTTTAATCGTTCACTTCTTTTCCAGACGCCAGGAAAGGGTATAGGCCCAGTTGCCGGGAAAATCCGCCGAGGCGATTTTGAGACCGAACCGGCCCGGTTTCACGCGGACTCCCGCGGAAAAAGAAAAATCCCAGAGTCCCTCCTTGTCGTTTTGTTCCCCGTAAGCCAGGCCCAGCCTGAACTGGAAAGACCGGGGTGACCAGGAGAGATCCCCTCCGGCCTTGAAGGAATAAAAGGAGTAAGAGGGCGGATCCGTATCCTGCCGAATCCCCTTGAGAGAGGCGGAAGCCTGAAAATGCAGGGGGCTGAGCCAGAAATCGGTGAGAAAGCCCCCCGCGGCATCCTTCCCCGGTTCGGGCTCTCCCAGGAGAAATTCAATAAACCAGGGGGGGAAGGCCCGGGGTCTGATACTAAAGCCCATAGCGCCCTCAAGGCCGTCCAGGGGTTTTTCCCGGTCCCGCTCGTCCCAATCCGCGGAAAGGGAAAAGCGGTTTACGGAGAAAGGCCCCTGTCCGGGGGGCAGCCGGTAGTAGAGGCCCGCGGAAATACGGTTGAGGGGTTCCTCCAAACCGGGACTCCGCAGGGTGGTGTTTGCCCGGAAAAGACGGCCCCCCCTCCCCCGCCACTCGATCTTTGTCCCTGTCCTGAATCCCTCCCCTGGGCCGGAACCGTCGCTGCCGGTAAAGCGGGGGCCGGCCTTATCCACCGCCAGGGAAAGCTGCCAGCCTTTCAGCGCCGCCGTCCCGGCCCGGCCTATCCGCAGCCCCAGGGCCCCGTAAAAATCCCTGCCCCAGGCAAAAGTTTCCGACCAGGCCCAGTCGGAACTCAAACCAAAAAGCCGGGTATCCGTCAGGAGCCCCAGGCCGTAGAGCCTGAAATCCCGTTCCGGCAGGGGAGGACTTTCAGAAAACCAGGCGGAACTTTTTTTTGCCGGCAAAGTCCACCCGGTATAGAAACCCTCAAGGTTTACATTCACCTTTCCACCGAACCATCCTTCAAGCCCGCCGCCGAAGGTGGGACGATCAGATTGGCCGATACGGGCGGACCCGAAACCCCGTAAACCGACAAGTTCGGCGGCCTCCCCGTCCTTATTCCCGGTGGCGTTTTCATCGCCGGCTTCGCCGGAGGGTTCATCGAAAGTTTTATCGGGGGGGTCGGCCTTCCGGAGGGGAAAGCTCAGATGGGGGCTTCCCAGATAGAGGTAGAACTCCGGATCGGCTGAGGAAGCGGGCGCGGTTTTGAGATCCGCCATTGAGGGCTTCCGGTTTTCCGCGAAGGGCGCCGAATGCTGCCAGGTATTGCGGAGCCGGGCGGGAAGCCCCCAGTCATCCAAGGCGCCGTAAAGCAGCCGGGTTCCGGTAGGATTATGGTAGAGGCCGCCCTGAACCGCCGCGCCTGAACCGTCAAAAGACCGGGCAAAGACCGAAGAATGTTCCCAGGGCCAGTGGAATTCGGCTGGTTCTTTGTCCAGGATCTCCGAGCGCAGGGTTAATCCCTGCCGGGGGAGGCTGAGCCGGAGGTCGCCCCGCTGGGTAAGATCCTTTTTGTCCTCCCATGCGCCGCTCCAGAGGAGGGACCAGGCAAAGGGAGGCGTTAAAGAAGCCGACGGTTCCGGCGTTTCCCCAAACAGGGGGGCCGGCCAAAGCAGGGCCAGGGTCAAAAAAAGCGGTGATCCCGCCCGAAAAGAAAAGGATTTCATGCCCTATATAGGGCGCGGCCATGCGGGGCAGTTTAATGAAAAAGCAAAAAAAACAGGTTTTCAGGGGTTCCCAAAATCCAATTGGTTTTGGGGAAGCATCTTTTTACTCCGGCTGCTCCGGCTTAAGGCCCGGTAAATCGAATTGGGCGGGAATCTTCGCGGGTACGCCCCGGGAATCCACAAAGGCCCAGGTAACCTTCGCCTCCACCAGGAGTTCCTCCCCCCGCCAGATCTCCTGGGCAAACATCCCGCTTACCGCGCCCTTTTTGACGGGCCAGGTTTTGATCAGGAGTTCGTCGTCCGGCAGGGCGGATCGTTTGTAATCTATCTCGACCCGGGCAACGTAAACCCCGTACCCGGCCTTTACCACGCCGGGATAGTCAAAACCCACGTCTTTAAGAAATTCGTAGCGCCCGTATTCCAGGTAATTCAGGTAGATGGCGTTGTTCACATGGCCGTAACTATCACACTCGTAAGTACGGACAAGCAGATTGCGTTGGGATACCATAAAATCCATGGTTCCCCCAAGGGCTCTCCTTGTCAAGTGCGTCCCTGGCGCGGCAGGGCTGGGCATATAAAACAGAACAGAGAGAGAGCTGCGCCGGGGGTTTTTAGAGGCGCCCTATATCTTCAACGAAAAGCCCGGTATCTTCCGCGATTTGGTCAATGGGTACTCCGCGTTTTTTCATTTTAGAGGCGATTTCCCGCTGCCCTTCCAACTTGCCTTGTTAATGGCTATCAACCGCGCCGATGCTACCCCCCTCTGTACACTTGCCCCTTCCCCCTATGGGTGCTATCCTCGGGGCATGTGGAACTACTGCCCGGCCTGCGGGTCCCGGGAGATCCGTTTCGACGGAAGTCACAAATTCTCCTGCCCCGGATGCGGCCTCGTCTATTACCACAACACCGCCGCGGCCACCGGCTGCGTTATCCGCTCCGGACAGGGGCTTGTCTTCCTGGTTCGGGGAAAGGAGCCCGCCAAGGGGAAGCTCGACCTGCCCGGAGGTTTCGTAGACCCCGGCGAGGGCGTGGTAGAGGGGCTCCTGCGGGAACTGCGGGAGGAAATCGGCTGGGAGCCTCTGGCCGATACCGCCGGGGGAAGGGTTCCGAAAGGGCTCCGTCTCTTTGCTTCCTTTCCCAACGTGTACCCCTACCGGGGTATCACCTACAACACCTGCGATCTGTTCTTCACCCTGGACGCTCCGGGCCTAAGGGAAGGGGATCTACGGCTCCAGGCCGGGGAAATCGGGGGCGTCCGCTTTATCAGGCCCGAAGACCTCAAGCTTGAGGAGCTTGCCTTCGATTCCACCCGACGGGCCCTGCGGGCATGGCTGGAGATGTACACGCGCCCCGCATAGTCTGAAGGCGTTCTGCCCCTTCTTGCCTTCCACTTTCGTTCCCATCGTCTCAACAACGAAAGCTTCTTGCGGCAAACCACCTCTCGAGGCTCATTCCCGCGGCACACCTTTCCGGATGAGGTGCACCGGTTCCCCTGTGGTCTCATTAGGCCATGCTGAAAGGTTTTATCTGTTCCTTCCTTTCACGAGCTTTTGTCCTGCTCACGAGCTTTCGTGAATGAAACTCCAAGGCAATTGCCGGTCTTCCGTGGTTTTCTCTTCATTATTCGTGCCGAGGGGTCGGACTTGCTCCGCAAGTCCGCTTAATCCCTAACTCCGCTCATTTTAGGTAGTCTATTTTCCTTAATTCTTTATAGTATAAAGAGTTATAACGATTATACGCCTTAAACTAGACTCCCTAAATAGGTCGCCTATAAATTGACGTAACTTGACCACATAAGGAATTACATAGATAGGCTACCTATTTTCAACGGAGTTAGGGCCTAATTTTTTCTTCCTTACGAAACTTTCCCAAAAATTCAGTTTTTGGGAAATTCTTCACTACGCCGGGAACTTGCGGTGGTGGAAATTCGTAATTTTTCCAACACTTTTTCATTGACAAGTCTGTTTTCCCTTGTTATGATATTTTCATGGATATTTGTAAAAACATCCAATTGGTACAAGAGACTAACTGTTTTACCCCCCCCCCACCCCCCCCCAATATATAAGTATACATGGACGTATAAGATAAGTTTTTATCATCTTAATTCCTTATTTTTTTCTTTGCTTAGGGTTGTCTGCCTTTTATGGCAAGAAATATTTTATTTTAAGGAGTATTACTATGAAAAATCTCAAATTTCCACGTATGGCTTGCGGTATCTATCTTTCCGGAAGCAGATCCATGTTGGGAGTTAATATTTTCAGGAGGTTATTTATGAAAAAAACACTGATTGTCACGCTGGGTTTGATGATCCTTTTGTCCGCCGCCGTTTACGGCGCCGGAACTTCGGAAAAGACGGGGGAGAAAGTGCATTTGGTGTTCTGGCACGGGCTGGGCGGTAGTAACGGTGAGACCATCAAACTGCTGGCGGATCAATTTAACGCTTCCCAGGACAGGATAAGTGTCGAACCCCAATTTCAGGGTTCGTATGAAGATTCCATCAATAAATTGAGATCTTCAATGCGGACTAAATCCGGGCCGGACGTGGTACAGATTTATGAAGGCGGTACCCGCTTCATGGTT
>JAISWN010000078.1 GCA_031271075.1 Treponema sp. | reverse complement strand
TAATGGCGGAGGTGGCATACCCGTTCCCATTCCGAACACGGAAGTCAAGCCCTCCCGCGCCGATGATACTGCCCCTTGAAGGGGTGGGAAAGTAGGTCATCGCCAGGCTTTTTTGTTTTGTTTGACATCCGGGAAAAACAGGATATACTTCAATGAAAGAGCGTGTTTTTGCTGGGGAGGATGGAGATGTACGATACCTTTGTTTTGGGACAAATATCCCTGGATATTAATGTAAACCATGACGGAACGGAGATACACGAATCTGGCGGCGCGGTGATCTATTCGGGTTTTGTGGCCGCCAGCATCGGCCATAAGACGGCGGTACTGCCCAAGGGTAACCCCGCGGAAACGGATCCCGCGGCAGCCTTTGCCCAGGCGCGGAACCTTGATGTTTTTCCGGTAGCTTCCGCCCGATCCACGTCCATCAAAAATGTTTATCACACCCCGGACAAGGAACGGAGGACATCCACGGCCATTAGCAGGATAGAGCCGTACCGGCCTTCGGACATTCCGCCCGATGTGAAGACAAAGATATACCACATTGCCGGTCTTATGCGGGGGGATCTGGGGGAGGATATTATCGCCTGGTGCCACGGCAAGGCCCTGGTGGCCCTGGACGTACAAGGGGTGCTTCGCTGTGTGGAAGAGGGGGCCATGGTTTTCCATGACTGGGAGGAGAAGAAGACCTGGCTGCCAAAGATCGATTTTCTCAAGACCGACGCCCTTGAAGCGGAGATTATGACCGGAACCGCGGACCGGAAGGAAGCCGCAAAGCTGCTCCGCTCCTGGGGCGCCGGGGAGATCATGATCACCCATAACACCGAAGCGCTGGTCTATGATGGGAAAAACATATATACCCGGCCCCTTAAACCCCGGAACCTCTCCGGGCGTAGCGGGCGGGGGGATACCTGTTTCAGCGCCTATATTACCGAGCGGCTTAACCATTCCGTTGATGAGGCCCTGCTCTTCGCCGCCGCCGCGGTTTCCCTCAAAATGGAAAAACCCGGCCCCTTTAACCTGGGCCGGGGAGCGGTGGAGGACTATATCCGGGAATTTTACTGAGAATCCGCGGCGGCGCATGGAAACCGGTGACATTCTATTGGTCGTTGACACCTTGTTCCGCGCCCGCTTGATACTTATCTTTATTTATGCTAAAAAACAGGCTGGAATGGTATATCGACTTGCCGTTAAAATCAAGGAAATCAATAACCCCGCCGCAAGCAACGGGGTATGTTGTTTTGGTAAGGTATTAGACTCAGGGTTTAATACCCAAGATTACGCCCCAAGGCTCCCCCGCGAAAGCGGGTTCTTGGGTATTAAGCGGACTTGCGGGGCAAGTTCGACCATTCGCTTACAATAAAGACCGGTTCTTATCTAAACAGAGGGCTTATAAGCTAAATTAAGGGGTAAACATGCGGGATATTCAGGATTTTGATTCGATTATGATACGCCTGGCCTCCCCGGACATGATCCGGGCGTGGTCTTACGGGGAGGTTAAAAAGCCCGAGACGATCAATTACCGGACCCTGCGGCCTGAAAAGGACGGCCTTTTCTGCGAGCGGATCTTCGGAACCACCAAGGAGTGGGAGTGCTACTGCGGCAAGTTTAAGTCTATCCGTTACAAGGGGGTTATCTGCGACCGCTGCGGGGTGGAGGTTACCCACTTCAAGGTTCGCCGGGAGCGGATGGGCCACATAGAGCTGGCCGCCCCGGTGTCCCATATCTGGTACTACCGCTCGGTGCCCAGCCGTATGGGGCTCCTCTTGGATCTTCCCATGACCGCCCTGCGCTCGGTGCTGTACTACGAGAAGTACGTGGTTATTGACTCGGGGGATACGGATCTGAAGAAGATGCAGCTTCTTACCGAGGAGGAGTACTACGAGGCCCAGGAGCGGTACGGCGGCGGGTTCAGCGCCGGTATGGGGGCGGAGGCTGTCCGTACCCTGCTGGAAAACATCGATCTGGATGAAATGTCCGCCGGGTTGCGGGCCAAGATGATCGAAAAAGGCGCCAAGAGCGACAAGCGGCTCCTCAAGCGTATCGATATCGTTGAGAATTTCCGGAATTCCAAAAACAAGCCCGAATGGATGATCCTGGACGTGATCCCCGTGCTTCCCCCGGATCTGCGCCCCATGGTGCAGCTTGACGGCGGCCGTTTTGCCACCAGCGACCTCAACGACCTTTACCGCCGGGTAATCAACCGGAACAACCGGCTTAAGCGGCTCCAGGTCCTGAACGCCCCGGATATTATCATCCGCAACGAGAAGAGGATGCTCCAGGAGGCGGTGGACGCCCTGTTCGACAACTCCAAGAAGAAGCGGGTGGTAAAGGGCGCATCGAACCGGCCCCTCAAATCGATCAGCGATATGCTGAAAGGAAAACAGGGCCGGTTCCGGCAGAACCTCCTGGGCAAGCGGGTGGATTATTCGGGCCGGTCGGTGATTACCGTGGGGCCGGACCTGAAAATGTGGCAGTGCGGGCTTCCCACCAAAATGGCCCTGGAACTTTTCAAGCCCTTTATCATGAAGAAACTCGTCGATAAGGACGTGGTCTACAATATTAAAAAGGCCAAGCTCCTGGTGGAGCAGGAAACCCCCGAGGTTTTCGCCATTCTTGACGAGGTGGTCAAGGAACACCCGATCCTCTTGAACCGGGCGCCCACCCTGCACCGGCTGGGGATTCAGGCTTTTGAACCCGTGCTGGTGGAGGGGAAAGCCATCAAACTCCACCCCCTGGTCTGCCACGCCTTTAATGCCGACTTTGACGGGGATCAGATGGCGGTTCACGTGCCCTTAACCCAGGCGGCCCAGATGGAATGCTGGACCCTGATGCTCTCCGCCCGGAACCTCCTCAACCCCGCCAACGGAAAAACCATCGTATTCCCCTCCCAGGACATGGTGCTGGGGATCAACTT
>JAISWN010000077.1 GCA_031271075.1 Treponema sp. | reverse complement strand
AGGAAGAAGAGAAACAGCGGTGGAGGCCCCACCGGGCAGGAATGGCTCACCACCTATTCGGACATGGTTACCCTTATGCTCTGTTTCTTTGTCATCATGTTTAACCCCGACGAAGGCACCTCGGCCCAGATGGAGCAGGTAGCCGCCTCCATGAACACCCGGGGCCTGGGGGCCCTTGCCGGGGGTATGACCCTCAGTCCCGGCCGGAACGCGGATCTGGGGAACACGGTTATGTCCCTGCCCTCCATGGAGCGGGGCCGCTCCATGGGAACCGCCCTCAGAAAGGCGGTAAGCGTCTTTAACCCGGAAATTAAGTCCAACAAGATCAAGGTAACCCACGAAGAGCGGGGCCTGGTGATCTCCCTGGCCTCGGACGCCTTTTTCAGCCCCGCCAGCGCCCGGATCAATGTTGAACAGACCAGGGACACCCTCCTCCGCCTGGCTACCCTTTTGGCATCCAATGAGCTTGAGGGCCGGAAGCTGCGGATCGAAGGCCACACGGACAACGAGGTTACCGATCCCGCCGGGCCCTGGCAGGACAACTGGGATCTTTCTACCGCCCGTTCTATAAGTGTTCTCCGGTATCTTGCCGATATTGGTATAGACGAAAAGCGGTTTCAGGTGGCCGGTTTCGCGGATACTATGCCTTTGGGCTCCAACGATACCGCGGAAGGCCGGGCCTATAACCGCCGGGTGGATATCATTGTTTTAGATGAAGGGCACCTGTAATCCGGGTCGGTTGTTCAAACCAGGGACGGATCTTTGGCGTGACGGAACAGCCGTGAGTTTTCTGTTTTAGGGGTTTAAGCTATGTCTGACGATATTGAAGCTCTTGGCGGTGAGGAAGCCGGGGAAGGATCCGGCGTTCCCAAGAAAGCTTCCGGCCTTGCCGCTTTATTACCGAATCTGCTCAGGTTTGTCGCCATCGGCTTGGGCGCTTTGATCTTCATCATTACCGTGGCGGTCATAACCTTTAACATTATGAGCAAGGGCGGGAAATCCCAAACCGCGGTTACCGATCCCGCTTCCCCCTACGTGGGGAAACGGCCCGAATACTCCAACTATACCCTGATAGGCCAGGTGACTACCCGTACCCGGGACAAGACGGTTACCAACGTATCGGTAGAGGTGGTGCTTCAGTACGACCTGAACAACGTGGCCGCCCAGACGGAACTTACCGCCCGGCAGTACGATCTGCGGGATTTCGTGCGCCGGTATTTCAGCGGCAAATACGCGGCGGAGCTTGCCCCGGAGCATGAGGAACGGCTCAAACGGGATATTCAGGAAACCCTGAACACCCGGTTCCTGGATACCGCCAAAGTGAGAAACATCCTCTTCCTCAAGCTTGATGTAATGGAACTGCCCTGATTCGGCCCCCGGTGCGGGTGCCCGGTTGCACAGGGGCGGGAAAAAGGTTAACCTAAAAGGGTTACAAAATTTTAGTTTTAAAGTCGTTTCTTACCGTATTACGAGGGGATTAAGGGTTTTTTTGATGACAGAAGTTCTGTCCCAGGATGAAATAGATCAACTGCTCACCGCGATAAACGCCGGGGATACGGAACCGGAGGATTTCAGGCCCACCGCGGACAACCGCAAGATAAAGATATACGACTTTAAACGGCCGGACAAATTTTCCAAGGAACAGATCCGGACGGTGCAGATTATGCACGAAACCTTTGCCCGGCTTTCCACCACCAGCCTTTCCGCCCTGCTCCGTAGCGTTATCCACGTTCACGTAGCGTCGGTGGATCAGCTTACCTACGAGGAGTTCATCCGTTCCATTCCAACCCCCACCACCCTGGCTATCATCAACATGGACCCCCTCAAGGGAAACGCCATCCTGGAAGTCGATCCGGCTATTACCTTCTCCATCATAGAACGCCTCTTCGGGGGAACCGGGGAGGGAACCAAGTCCACCCACGAGCTTACCGATATTGAGCAGTCGGTCATGGAGGGGATCATTGTCCGCATCCTGGGGAACATGCGGGAAGCCTGGACCACGGTGATAGATCTCCGGCCCCGGCTGGGGCAGATAGATACCAACCCCCAATTCGCCCAGATAGTGGCCCCCACGGAAATGGTGGTGCTGGTTACCCTGGAAACCAAGGTGGGGGAGGTTGAGGGGATGATGAATTTCTGTATTCCCTACCTTACCATCGAGCCCATCATCGGAAAACTCTCCGCCCAGTTCTGGTACTCTTCGGTGCGCCGGGGCGCTACCACGGAAAACCTTAATGTGCTAAAGGAGAAGCTTGCCACGGTCGATGTTGATGTAGTAGCCGAGATCGGAAAGATCAATGTTCCGGTTCGGGACGTGCTGGCCCTGCAGGTGGGAGACGTGGTGAGACTGTACAACACCAAGGTAGGAGACCCCTACTCGGTAAATATCAGTAACAAGAAGAAGTTCCTCTGCCGGCCGGGGGTTCTGGGGAAGAAGCTGGCGGTGCAGATCATCAGGAAGGTTACCGATCCGGAGCACGATGTATTTGAAGAGCTGAGTACAGATGGGGAGGATTCGTTATGAGCGACGGCGCTCTTTCGCAGGATGAGATAGACGCCCTGCTGACGGGAGTGGATTCTTCCGGCACGGGAAGCGGATCGGCGGTACCGGAGGGTTCGGACGCTGAGCGCCAGGCGCTTCAGAGTTTCCTCGCCGCCACGGTGGACGCCCAGTCTTCCACCCTCTCCATGATGACCGGCTCCAAGGTTTCCATTAAAGGGCCGGAGGCGTTTTTTACCAACCGGGACGCT
The DNA here is from genome assembly GCA_031271075.1 of Treponema sp. Lineage (GTDB taxonomy): Bacteria > Spirochaetota > Spirochaetia > Treponematales > Breznakiellaceae > JAISFT01. The sequence goes on along the minus strand of JAISWN010000077.1, from coordinate 989 downwards.
TTCCTTGCCCAGTTACCCGATACGGTTACCGTGGTCAACACGAAATTTACCTCCGGTTTTCCGGGGGAACACCTCTACCTCCTGCCCGAAGCCGCCGCCAAGAACATCGCCGGCCTTATGACCAAGGAGGAGAATATCAGCCTGGACGACATGGCCATGTCGGTGATCCAGGAGGCGGTGGGGAACATCGTGGGTTCCCAGATAACGGCCCTTACGGGTAAGACCGGGAACAGATCCATCGCCAACGCGCCGCCCCAGGCGGCCAATGTGCCTAAAGCGGCGGCGGCCCTGCCGGGGGGAAATTTCTTTGTCGCCTCCTACCAGTTGGACCTTGGGGAGGGGCAGTCCGGCCGGTTTTGGGAAATTCTTGATCCCCAGGTGAGCGCCGACATCGCCCAGTCTCTCAGCGGCGGCTCTGCGCCGGCGGGCCCCGTGCCGGGGATGGGCGTCATTGGCGGCGGGTCCGGGGTGATGAACGGAATGTCCATGAACGGCGGCGGGTCCGGCGGTATGTCTATGGGGCAGCCCCTGAGGGTACAGCCCGTCCAGTTCCCCGGCCTGGTTCCCCGGCCCACCCCCCAGGAGGCGGGAAACATCGGTCTCATCATGGACGTGTACATGGAGATGACCGTTGAGTTGGGCCGTACCCGGAAGCTCATCAAGGAGATCCTGGGCATGGGGGAAGGCACCATTATCGAGTTGGACAAGCTTGCCGGGGAACCGGTGGATATCCTGGTGAACCACAAGCTTATCGCCAAAGGGGAAGTGGTAGTTATCGACGAAAACTTCGGTGTCCGGGTTACGGAGATCGTCTCCCCAATGGAGCGTATGAGCGATATGGGCTAGGAGCCTGTGGGACTTGTAGGTTTTTATGTCTTTTTTTGTGAAAAAAGACATAAAAACCACAATTATCCGGCTCCTTACGGAGTTTGAGCGGAAGAAAAACGCACTTTTGGGTGCGTTTTTCTATAAGTCCCACAAACTCCTAG
>JAISWN010000074.1 GCA_031271075.1 Treponema sp. | reverse complement strand
ATTCCGGTTCCCAAGCTGGGCCTTTCCTGGAAGGCGGCGGATTTCCTGACTTTTAAGAACAACTATTTCAGGAGTTTCAAATTCCCCGACTTTGACGATCTCTACTGGGTACAGTCAGGGTATATGGGAAACCCGGATCTGAAGCCGGAAGACGGCTGGGGCGCCGATCTCTCGGCGGAATTCAGCTACCAGGACTGGCTGAATATCGATTCGACTTTATACGGGGAATGGACGAAAGATTCCATCCACTGGAACAATGCCTCGGGTCTTTGGAGGCCGGAAAATATCAGCGACGGCGTTTTTCTCGGCCTGGACAACAGGTTAAAGGTTACTTTTCCGCTTTTGCCGGTCCTGCTGGAAAAACCGGTATTTTCCCTCTTCTGGCAGTTTCAGCCAAGCTGGCTTCTCAACAGAAACACCGGTTTTTCGGATAACATCCGCATCCCCTATATGCCCATGCACGTACTGGGGCTGTCCCTGGAGCTTCCCTGGAAAGCCGGTTCCCGCAAACTCCCCGGTTCCCTCAGCCTGTCAGGCCGTTTTGAAAGCGGCCGTTACGCGGATACGGCAAACCTTATAGAACTGGATCCCTACTTTATTCTCAACGCGGATTTCGATCAGGCCGTAAATAAGAACCTTGCCTTCTTTGGGAGAATTCACAATATCCTTAACACCAGTTATGTTTCATTTGCCGATTACCCCATGCCGGGAATTACCCTGACGGCGGGGATGAAGGTGTTTTACAGGAGCGGGGAAAAGTAACATGGGAAAACCACGGTTCTTTCGCGCAGTATTGCTGCTCCTCGTCGTGGCGGCGGCCCTGTTTACGGGCTGCGAAAAAAGCGGGAAGGCCCCCGGTACGACCGGGGCCGGGGCCGGCGTCCCGGCGCCCCTCCGCGTCATTTCCACCGCCCCCTCCAACACGGAGATTGTCGCCGGCCTGGGCCTGGGGGACCGTATCATCGCCGCCGACAAGTACTCCCTCGGCATTCCGGGAATCCCCGCCGGTACGCCGGAGATAGACTTCTTCTACCCCGACCCGGAAGTCCTGGTGAACCTGGAGCCGGACATCGTGATTGCCAGCGAGCATAACAGTTTCGGCGCCGGGGAAGATCCCTTCAAACTGCTGGCCGGAATGGGAATCCGGGTACTCTACGTTCCCACCAGCCAGAGCATCGCCGCCATCCGGCAGGACATCATGACCATCGCCGCCAGCCTGGGCGTAGCGGAGCGGGGGGAAGACCTGATTCGGGAAATGGACAGGGAAATCGAGGCGGTAGCCGCCGTGGGCCGGGCTATTACCCGGAAAAAGCCGGTCTACTTTGAGATATCCCCCTTTCCCAACCCGGTGACCATGGGCCGGGAGACCTTCTTGAACGAGATGCTGGAGATCGCCGGGGCCCGGAACGTCTTTGCCGATAAAACCGGCTGGATAGCCCCCTCCGCCGAGGCGATTCTGGAGCGGAACCCGGAAGTTATCCTAACCAACGTGAGCTTTATTGACGATCCCCTGGGGGAGATAAAAAGCCGGCGGGGTTTCGCCGATACCGCCGCCCTACGGAACGGGGCGGTCCACCTTATCGACGCCGATTCCTCTTCCCGGCCCACCCACCGGCTTACCCTGGCCTTACGCCAGATAGCCCTTGCGGTATACCCTGAGTATTATGGGCAATAGGGGCAAACTGCTTGCCGCCGGGGCGGCCGCCTTCCTCGTGTTCTGCGCCGGAACCTCCCTGGGGAGTTCCTCCATAAGCCCTGTTGAAACGGTACGGATCGTCTTCGGTTTTACCGGCGGGCTTGACGCCAGGAGTGTCGCCATTGTCCGGCAGCTCAGGCTGCCCCGGGCTCTCCTTGCTTTCATGGCCGGGGGCGCCCTGTCCCTGAGCGGCGCGGTGTTCCAGCCCCTCTTGAAAAACCAGCTTGCATCCCCCTATATCGTGGGGGTTTCCTCAGGGGCCTCCCTGGGGGCGGCCCTGGTTATCCTGGCCGGTTTTTCCCTTCCCCTGCTCGGCGCCTACACCCTGCCGGCCGTCGGTCTTGCCGGGGGTCTCCTGACGGTGTTTCTCGTCTTCTCTTTTTCTTCCCGCCTGGATCGGGCCATGTCGAACAACACGATCATCCTCTTCGGCATGGTGGTCTCCCTTTTTGTGAACGCCCTGCTCACTACCCTGATGGCCCTCCACCGGGAGGAACTCAAAACCCTGGTGATCTGGCAGATGGGAAGCTTCGCCCTCAAGGGCTGGTCCTACATCTTCCTGATGCTGCCCTTCCTTGGGGTGGGAATCCTGGGGGTTCTCCGCTATACCCGGGAACTGGATCTTCTCTCCTTTGGGGAGGAGGACGCTTTTTCCGCCGGGGTGGAGATCCGGACAGTCCGGGGCTGGCTCTTCTTCTTTTCGGCGGTGCTTACCGGCGCGGCGGTCGCCCTGAGCGGGGCCGTCGGCTTTGTGGATCTCATCGCCCCCCACACGGCCCGGCGGATTGTGGGTTCCAGGCACCGTTATTCCCTGCCCATGTCCTTCCTCCTGGGAGGAAGCCTCATGGTGGCGGCGGATCTGGTTGCCCGGGTGGTGGTGAGCCCTTCGGAACTACCGGTAGGCGCGGTAACCGCCCTCATCGGGGCGCCCTTCTTCGCCTGGGTCTACTTCCGGAGAGGCGGGGCCAGCAGTTTGTTGCGCTTCGCGCATAAAACCCCAAAAAATCGCCTGATAGGCGATTTTTTACCCTGCAAACTGCGTAAGGAGCCCGATAATCGGGATTTTTGTGGTACAAAGTACCACAAAAATTCACAAGTACAAGAGGCTCCTAGGATGCCGGCCGGAGCGGGCCGCCCTTTTGCCCTCCCCGGCGGCAGGCGCCGTATGGCGGCCATTTCCGGGACTCCAGCCGGAACAATAAGCGGCGGAATCGCCGCCGGTACGGAACGCCCTCTTGCCGCCCCGGCCTCTCCGGAACCCGCCGGCCGTATCCTGTCGATCAGGGATCTCCGCGCCGGCTACGGCGGCGTGGATGTGATCAGGAACATCTCCCTGGAAGTCCGGCCGGGGGAAGTCTTCTGCATAGCCGGGCCGAACGGATCGGGCAAGAGTACCCTGCTCAGGGCCGCCGCGAGGCTGATCCCCTACCGGGGGGAAGTGCGGATCGGCGGCTTGAACATAGCCGGCCTGAAGCGGAAGGAGCTGGCAAGAAAAACCGCCCTCCTGGGCCAGATGTCCCAACTCTGGTTCCCCTACACGGTCTACGACACCGTCGCCTTGGGCCGTTACGCCCACTCCGGCGAACGGTGGGTATGGGGTTTCATTAAAAGCCTCTCCCCGGAAGACCGGGCCGCGGTGGAAAATATCCTGGAGCGGCTTAAACTGGCGGATATCCGGGATCGGCTTATCACCGAACTTTCAGGCGGCCAGCTTCAGCGGGTGTTTCTGGCCCGTACCCTGGTCCAGGATCCGGCGATTATCCTCCTGGACGAGCCAACCAATCACCTGGATCTACGGCACCAGGTGGAACTGCTGGACTACCTCTCCGGCTGGGCCCGGGAAAACCGGCGGGCTGTGGCGGCCGTCCTCCACGATCTCAACCTGGTGAACCGTTTCGCGGATCGTATGGTTCTTTTGGACAAGGGGGAAATAGCGGCGGCGGGAACCGGCAGGGATCTCCTGGGAAATGCCGCCGCCGGCGCTCTGGAAACGGCCTACGGCATAGACATCCGTGGTTTTATGCGGGAATCACTGAGAAGGTGGGAACCCTAGCAGGCTAGTAAAGCATCCGGGAAGCGGCGTCCAGATAGGCGCTGTCCTTCTCCCGCTTTGCCGTGTTAACCGCCTTTAGGTCCTGTATAAGCAGGCCGATCTTCGAAATGATGGAATTGTGCTTTCTGACGTACAGCAGCCAGTCCCCTCCGTTCTTCTCGTAGGGACTGATCGTGTATTCTGTCTGGCTGCGGTTGTTGGTTATCCGGGTATCCGCAAAGTAGTAGCTGATCATGAAGTAGTTATGAACCTCGTGTATCACCCAGTAATCGGGATTCCGGTATTTGATGGTGATAATCTGGGTATTCCAGACAGAAGCGGTGGCGTTTTCTTTGATGGCATAATCGATGGAGTAGTAACCATATTCCCGCATAAAGGTATCGGTATAACGGTACATGTCGAATTTGCCTTCGTCCCAGTTAATGGGGATGGTTTCCCGGCTTACTTCCTCCACCGGAAAGACCACAGTTACGCATACAAGGCAGAAAACCGCACATATAAAGACTCTTTTTTTCATAGTTACCTCCAGAACCGTGCCTTCCCCGGGACGCCTCTCTTGTCCGGGGGAGAGGTGGCCTACTTTTTGTCCGCCTTGGGCCGGAGGCATACCGGCAGATTGCCGTTCTTCCGGTGGTTGGCCACACAGTCGCAACACTTTGCATGGTTGGCGCAATCGACGTTGGGACAGGCACACTCTTTCACATTGGGACACGCCATAATTTCTCTCCTCTTCGTCTCTTGATTTTATCGGCATTTTCAAAGCGACAGTTCTGAAAATCCCACTCTATTTTACGGTGATTAGTTCGTATTTGCCAACACCCAACCCAATCTTTTCCGCGTGGGCGATCTGGGCGCGCCAGTCGGCGGTGGGGTGGATATCTAAAAAATGATCCTGACGCCCCTTTTCGTCCCGGTGGCTCTCTTCCCGCTCCCCGATGATACTGGACTTTATGCCGGGGGCGGCGTTTACCGCGTCAATGCAGGCTTTATCCAGGGCTACCGGGTCGAAACCGGCAAAGATGCCGATATCCGGTACCACCGCCGCGTCGCTTTCCCCGTGGCAGTCGCAGTAGGGGGATACCTGGTTTACCACATTGATATGGAAATTCGGCCTCCCGTCCAGCACCGCCTTGGCGTACTCGGCGATCTTGCAGTTCAGCGCCGGGTTGCTGGAAGCCCAGTCGTTTTCGATGGCATCCTTGCTGCACGCCCCGATACAGCGGCCGCAGCCCGCGCATTTTTCCTGGTTGATACGGGCCTTTTTGTCCGGTCCGAATTCGATAGCCCCGTGGGCGCAGAAACGGACGCAGATCCCGCACCCGATACAGCCGGCCCCGTTCACCTGGGGCTTCCCGTCGTTGTGCATGATCATCTTGCCCGCCCGGCTGCCGGAGCCCATGCCGATATTTTTAAGGGCCCCGCCGAAGCCCGTGCTCTCGTGGCCCTTGAAGTGGTTCAGGGAAACCACGATGTCCGCATCCATGATCGCCCGGCCGATATAGGCCGTCTTGCAGTACTCCCCGCCCCTGACCGGCGCTTCCACGTCATCCGTACCCCGGAGTCCGTCGGCAATGATGTTCTGTACCCCCGTGGAGAAAGGGGTATAGCCGTTCTCGAAAGCCGCGTCCAGGTGGACCAGGGCGTTGTTCCGCCTCCCCGTGTAGAGGGTGTTGCAGTCCGTCAAAAAAGGCATACCCCCCAAGGCCTTGATCCTGTCCGCCACCACCTTGGCGAAATTGGGGCGCAGGAAAGCCAGGTTCCCCGGCTCGCCGAAGTGGATCTTGATGGCCGCGTATTTCCGCTTAAAATCGATCCCCGCGATGCCTGCCTTGCCGATAAGCCGGTCCAGTTTAACCAGAAGGCTCTCCCCAACCGCGCAGCGCATATCCGTAAAGTAAACCTTTGGCGTTCCCATTCTTTAACCGCTCTCCTTAAGCCGGGTGAGATATGGTATATCAGAGGCCGGAGGCTTTACAAGGCGAGAAGCGGGAAACTGATGAAGACGCGGCGGCCTGTGGGCCTTGCGTCCCCTCGTCCGGTATGTGTCCCGGGTAAAAAAGCGCCTAAGCGGCGTTTTTTTGAGACCATACTTCATATTGTCTAGCTACCAGCTTGTTTCCAAAAGGCTTATAGTAAAGGTATGAAAGACTTATCCCATATCAGGGCAAAAAGATCCTTTATCATTGATATGGACGGGGTGATCTACCACGGAAACCGGCTCCTTAAGGGGGCGGTGGAATTTGTGGACTGGCTTTCCGCCAACGGGAAGGGCTACCTCTTTCTGACCAATTCCAGCGAGCGGTCTCCCCTGGAGCTGGCCCAGAAGCTCTCCCGGCTGGGAATCATGGTTGATCCGGAGCATTTTTACACCAGCGCCCTGGCTACCGCAAGTTTCCTTGCCTCCCAGCATCCCGGCGGCTCGGTCTACGTCATCGGCGAACCCGGCCTTATCCAGGCCCTCTACGACGCGGGGTTCACCATGAACAACGTTAACCCCGATTACGTGGTGGTCGGGGAGGGCAGGGGTTACAGCTTGGAATCCCTGGAACGGGCGGTAAAACTCGTCCTTGGCGGAGCGCGGCTCATCGGCACCAACCCGGATCTCTCCGGCCCCGCCGAGGGCGGCATAGTCCCCGCCTGCGGCGCCCTGGTCGCCCCCATAGAGCTGGCGGCGAAAACGAAAGCCTACTTTGTGGGAAAGCCCAACCCCCTGATGATGCGCCACGGCCTGCGCCGTCTCAATTCCCACCGGGAGGACACGGTTATCGTGGGGGATCGGATGGACACGGACATCGTGGCGGGCATTGAATCGGAAATCGAAACCGTGCTGGTTCTCTCGGGAGTTACCGCCCTGGAGGATATCGGCGTTTACCCCTACCGGCCAAAACATATCCTGGAAGGGGTCTTTGAGATCCCGGATTAAGGGCCTGTTCACATTATTAGTACAGGGAATATAAATACCTTTTCTCCGTTTTTAGCTCACACTGGAAAAATCCCGCCAAACTCAGGTATACTGCCCTGGCGATGAATCTTGAAGCTTTTGTTCTGGGCTCCGGGGGCATGATGCCCCTGCCCAACCGGCACCTTACCTCCGTCCTCCTGCGGCGGGAGGGGGAGCTTTTCCTCTTTGACGGCGGCGAGGGCACCCAGGTCTCCCTGCGGAGGCTCAACCTGCGGTGGAAAAAAATTTCCGTCATTTTTGTAAGCCATACCCACGCGGATCATGTAACCGGCATACCCGGCCTCCTCATGCTTTCCTCCCAGGTAGACCGGGACGATCCCCTCTACATCGTCGGGCCTCCCCGGATAGCCGAGTACATCGAGACAAGCCGCCGGGTACTGGACATGTACATCAACTACGAGATTGTGATCCGGGAGATTACCGAGCCCGGCGTGGTTTACCAGGGGGAGGATTTCCGGGTAAGGGCCTTTCCCCTGCGGCATACCAAACCCTGTTACGGCTATACTCTGGAGGAAGACATGCGGCCCGGGGAATTCCACCCCGAAAAGGCCGAAGCCCTGGGGATTCCCCGGGGCCCCCTCTGGTCCCGGCTCCAGTCCGGGGAAACCGTCAGGCTTGCGGATGGCCGGGATGTGCGGCCTGAAGAAGTGCTGGGAAGCCCCCGTTCGGGGCGGAAATTCTCCTTCGTTACCGATACCCTGGCCTTCAGGGACATCGCGGACGAGGTGGCGGGATCGGATCTCTTTGTCTGCGAGGGGATGTTTGAAAAGGCCCTCCTGGAAACCGCCCGGGAGAAGAAGCACATGACCGCCGGGGAGGCGGCCCGGATCGCCCTGGAGGGGAAGGTAAAGAAACTCGCCCTGATCCACTACAGCCCCCGTTACACCGAATACGATCTCAAGCGGCTTTTACAGGAGGCCCAGGGGATCTTTCCCCGAACCGTGCTGACCAGGGATCGGATGGTCTTTCCCATGGAGTACGAAGACTGATGGAAGGATCGGTGGAGTACGGAGATCCATGATAGAAGTGCGGGATCTTTCCAAGTATTACGGGAAAGTCAAAGCGGTAGATGGTATTTCCTTTTCCCTGGGGAAGGATCAGGTTCTCGGTTTCCTGGGCCCCAACGGCGCGGGAAAAACCACGGTGATGAAGATCCTGGCGGGTTTTCACTTTCCTTCCTCGGGGACAGCCCTGGTGGACGGTATCCCGGTGGAGGAGGATCCGGTGGAGCTGAAAAAGCGCGTGGGCTATCTGCCGGAAAGCGCGGCCCTCTACGGGGAACTTACGGTGGAGGAGTACCTCTCCTTTGTCGTCCGGGCAAGGCTTATCCCCCCGGCCCGGCAGCGGGAGGCCCTTAACGCGAGCCTTGAAGCCTGCGGCCTTTCCCCTTACCGTTCCCGGAAAATAGAAACCCTCTCCAGGGGTTTCAGGCAGCGCGCCGGCCTTGCCCAGGCGATTATCCACGATCCCCCCGTTCTGATCCTGGATGAGCCTACCGGCGGCCTCGATCCCAACCAGATCATCGAAATCCGCTCCCTCATCAGGGAACTGGGAAAGCGGAAGACCGTGATCCTCTCCACCCACATCCTCCGGGAGGCGGAGGCGGTCTGTTCCCAGGTGCTGATCATCAACCAGGGGAGGATCGCCGCCCAGGGAAGGCCGGAGGAAATCGCCGGGGCCATGAGAGGAGGCGATACCTGGGAACTGGTTCTTAAAGAGAGAGTCCTCCCCGGCGGCGCCTCTCCCTCAGCCGGCATCGCGCCGGCCGCTCAGGGCGGGCCGGAGGGGTTCCGCCCTCTCAGGGAAAAGCTCGGCCGCCTGGGGCCGGACGTGGTTCCGGGCCCCCTGGAGGGGCTTGCCGCCGGCGCGGTAAAGCTGTCGTTTTTTATCCCCGGCGGCGCGGGGGATGCCGGGGAAGCGGTGGGGGAAAGGATCTTCGACTGGGCCCTGGCGGAGGGCTACAAGATCCTCATGATGAACCGGAAACCTTTGAGCCTGGAAGATATTTTTGTCAAACTTACCGCCGAGGAAAATACGCAGGTCTCCGGGGGAGAGGGGCGGCCCGCCGCGGCAGGAGACCGGGAACCCGCCGCGGCAGGGGCCGGTTTGAAATGAAAGAGGCCCTCAGACGGACGGTGGCGCTGGCCCGCAAGGAGATCTACTCCTACGCCATTTCCCCCGCCTTTTACGGGGCGGCCCTGTTTTTTGTCCTCTTTGTGAACATCTGGCTTTTTTATTTTCAGGGTTACTTCGTGGCGGACGCCGCCACCCTGCGGCCCTGGTTTGCCGCCTTCCCTCTGGCCTTCACCGTCCTTATCCCGGCCCTCACCATGAAAAGTTGGGCGGAGGAGCGGAAGCTGGGGACCGCGGAACTGCTTTTGACCATGCCTTTTTCCGAATGGGATCTGGCCCTGGGCAAGTTCCTCGCCTCCTTCGCCGCCCTCTTTGCCATCCTCCTCCTGACCGTCCCGCTGCCCCTCTCTATCCTCCCCCTGGGGGACTTTGACGGCGGGGTTATCCTGGCCGAATACGCGGGCCTTCTCCTCCTGGGCGCTTCGGCCCTCTCCCTGGGGCTTTTCCTCTCCTCCCTCTTCCGAAGCCAGGCCGGGGCCTTCCTGGGGAGCGCGGCGGTTCTCCTGGTAGTAATGCTGATAAACCGCCTCCCCCTGAGCTTCGACATGCCCCCGCCTCTGGCGGATTTTGTCAATTTTGTGTCCTTGTCCTTTCACTTTGAAAGTTTTTCCCGGGGGCTTCTGGACAGCCGGGATCTGGCCTTCTTTATTCTGGTTACCCTCCTCTTCCTCTACCTGAACAGCCGGGCGCTGTTCTTCAGAAGGTGGAGCTAGGGGATGACCAAGAGACAAGCCGCCGTTTTGACCCTCTTGTCCCTGGCGCTTATTTTCCTGGGACTTCTCCTCAGCCGCCGGTTCTGGTTCCGCCTGGATCTGACCCGGGGCAAGGCCCACACTCTTTCCCCGGTTTCCCGGAATCTCCACCGGGAGATCCCCGAACCGCTTAGCATTACCTACTATGTTTCCAAAAGGCTCTCTGCCGTCCATCCCCTGCCGGGGGAGGTGGAAGATCTGTTGCGGGAGTACGCTTCCTGGTCCCGGGGGAAGATACGGCTTACGGTGCGGGATCCCGCCGGGGCGGGTATGGAGGGGGAAATAGAATCCCTGGGGATAGAGCCCCGGCAGATAGAGATAGTGGAACGGGACGAAGCCGCCGTTGCCACGGTGTATTCGGGGATAGTCATGGAGTACCTGGACCGGCTGGAACTGCTGCCGGCGGTGTTTTCCCCGGACACCCTGGAGTACGACCTTACTTCCCGGATCCTTTCCCTGGTCCGGGGGACTGAGCGGCAGATCGGGATCCTCGTGGGGGACGCCTTCCGTGACTGGGACGGCCAGTACCGCCTCCTCGATCAGACGCTTGTCCGGGCCGCTTACCGGGCGCGGCTCCTCAGCCCGGGGGAAGAGATCTCCGATACCCTGCCGATCCTCCTGGTTCTTGGGGGGGCGGAGGATCTGGATGAATGGGCCCTGTACCGGATTGACCGGTATATCCGTGGCGGCGGCAGGGTCCTCTTTGCCCTGGAAGGGGTGTTTGTGGATTCCGGGGGCAGCTTCCAGGC
>JAISWN010000044.1 GCA_031271075.1 Treponema sp. | reverse complement strand
GCCCCGCTTGTCCAGTTTGGAAGAATCGCAGACCACCACAATATCAGGCTCCAGAACCGTATCGTCCCTGTTGTCCGCCAGGGGGTTGAGCCGGACCGCGAAGGGGGCGGGAAATACTTTGCAGGGTCTTCCTTTCAAAAAAGCCCTAAGGTGATAGGCCAGTTCCATGAGAACCCGCTGGTGTTCGACGGAAGGGGCGGCCAGCATGAAGACCTCCCCGTCCACCAGTTCGCAACGTTCACGCTCGTCCCATTCCAAAAAATCCGCGTAGGTGTAGGAAGGATTTGCCTGTGCCAATGCCATAAAGACTCCTAATCTTCGCCTATCCTGTGTTCGATAAGAAACATATCCAGCACCGTGAGAAACAGGATAACTATCATGGGGCCCAGGATGAGGCCGTTAAAACCGAAGACGCTTACCCCTCCCATGATGGCGAAAAAGATGATCAGCGGGTGGAGCTGTATCCTGTCCTTTAAAAACATGGGACGCAGGATATTGTCCAGGAGGGAGATAAAGAGCCCGGAAACAACAAGAAAGAGTATTCCGTTCAAAATATTTCCCGTAATAATCCTGATAAGCCCCAGGGGCAGCCACACGAGGCCGCCGCCGATCATGGGGATAAACACGCAGATAAAGGTGAGCGCCGCGAGAACCAGCGCGCCGCTTACCCTGAATACCGAAAAAATGATATAGGCCAGGGTGGCCTGGATCAGGGCAACCAGGATATAGCCTAAAAAAAGATTCCGGGTAATATCCATAAACTTGCCTATAAGGGTACGCATATAGGTCCTGCGGATGGGAATGGCGTGGATAACCAGCCGGGAAAGGTAGGGGCCGTCGGCATAGAAAAAAAACAGGGTAAAGATCATCAGCACCAGTCCCACGAAGAAAGTCCCGATGTTTCTCGCAACGATGCTGCTTAGGGAGATAAGCCGCTGCAGGCCGTCGCTGAGGGAATCGAGAAGCCACCGCTCGATCTCCACGCCGCTTACCCGTATCTGATCCTGGGAAATATCGGCGATGAGAACCGACAGGCTGTTGAACAGATCCGAAAGGCCGTCGGGCCGCTGGTTAAAGAGTTCCCGGATAAACCGCATCAGTTCCACTATCTGCCGGGAGAACAGGGAGGCGATAAAACTCAGGGGGATCATGATAACTACCGCCGTACCCAGGGCAAAAACCGCGGCCCAGAAATTCTTCAGTATCCTGCCCTTTGCGCTGGAAAAATCAAGGTTCCCTATTACCCGGTGATGGAGGGGGCTTACCAGCACGTAAAGCAGGATGGACCAGAGCAGTACCGTAAAAAAGGGCGCGAAGAGCCGGCAGACCATGATGAAGAGGAGGAGGAGGAGGGCCCCAAAAACATAAGCCTGTACGGGGGATAGATTAGCCCGCTCTGGAAGAGACCTGCCCTCCGGGATTCCTTCGGCGGAATGTTCCGGGGGAGTTTCCGGCGCTTTTTCCGGAACAGGGGAATTTGTGGAAGGGGGATATTCGCTCATAAGCCGGCCAGGATCCTTTCAGCCTCGTTTTTTCCCGGGTAGGAAGGGTTGCGTTTGAGAAGATCGGTAAAATAGGTACGGGCCGAATCGGTATCCCCAAGGCTCACGCAGGTTTTGCCCAGTTCCAGGATCGCTTCCCAACTGTCCGGGGCAAGTTTAAGGTGTTGTTCGTAAGCATCCTTCGCCTTGCCCAGTTCCTTCGCGCCGGCGTAAGCCCGGGCCAGGTTAAGCCGCACGGTGGCGTGTCCCGGCTGAACCGCCAGGGCTTTCTCGTAATGCCCAACGCTTTTGGCCCAGTCTTCCTGGTTGGCGTATACGGCTCCAAGGTTATTGTTGACTTCGTAGTTATTCGGGTCCGTCTGGTAAGCCTCGGTGAGGAACCCGAGGGCTTCCTGGGCAAGGCCGTTTTCCAGGCAGAGCCGGCCCAGGTTGATCCGGGGTTTCACGTATTTCGGATCCAGCCTTGCCGCGCCGGTGTAAGCGGCGATAGCTTTCCCCGTATCCCCCGTCCCTTCCAGGGCCTGGCCCAGGGTATAGGCGTAAGAGGGGTTACCGGGAGCGCCGTTTACCGCCCGCTGGGCGTAATCTACCGCCTCGGCGTTTTTGTTCAGCCCCAGCTTGACGATGGCCATGTTGTAGTTGGTCTGATCGTGATCCGGAAGCACGGTAAGTGCCCTCTCAAAGAGGGATTCCGCGGCCTGGTAATTCCCCGCGGCCGCCTGAAGTATCCCCAACTCCTGCAGGGAGGCCAGATCGTTGGGGCTGGATTCCAGGGCCTTGCCGAAGGCGGCGGCGGCCCCCTTTGTATCCCCCTTGGCGGAGAGGATCCGGCCTATTTCCCGGTGGGCCGCGGTGTAGTCGGCTTTTATGCCGACGGCCTTCCGGTAAGCCGCCAGGGCCTCATCCTGCCGCCCCAGGGAGCGGAGGACGCCCCCCAGGTTGTACCAGGCCGGCTCAAAACCGGGATTTAGCCGGGTAACCGTTTCAAATGACTGGCGGGCATCGGCGAGTTTGCGGGAACTGAAGTAAACCCGTCCCAAATCGAGGGAGTAAAGGTGATTGTTCGGATCGCGCCTTACCGCCTCTTTAAGCTCTTCCGCCGCGTCGTCCCACTGTTTTAAATCCCGGTATATCTTCCCCAGGGTATAATGGGGAAGGGCCTGGGAAGAGTCGGCGGCAAGGGCGTTCTCCGCCTGGGATCTTGCCTCGCTCATAGCCTTCCGGCCTTCCGCCGAATCGGGACGTTCCACGTAAAGATCGTACCAGGCTTCGGCCATCTCCGCCCTCTTCTGGGCCTCAAAGCGTTTTTCCGCGGGGGGCAGCCGGCCAAGAGCCTCTCTAAAGGCCGCTTCTCCCCCGGACGTATCCCCCCGCCGGATCAGATCCCTGCCCCGGGATACCAGATCGTTCACCGCCCGCATCTGTTCCTGCTTTTCCGCGGAAAGCCGGGCCAGTTCCGCCTCCTCCGCCCGGCGGCGGGCCGCTTCCGCTTCCGCGGCTGCCCGGTGTTCCGCTTCCGCCACGGCCCGGGCGGCGGCTTCCGCCTCGGCAATGGCCCGGCGTTCATTTTCGGCGGCAAGCCGGGCGGCGGTTTCCGCCTCCAGGAGCAGGCGGCGTTCTTCCGCCCCTTTCCGCCTTTCCTCCTCCAGCCTTACCTGGGCGGCAATGTCTTCCGCCCCCGGCTGCGCCGAGGCCTGGGCGAGGGCGGCGGCCTGCGCCGCCGCGGCGGAGGCTTCGGCAGCAGCCCGGGCAGCGGCCGCGGAGGTTTCCGCCGCCGCTTCCGACGCGGGAAGCCCGGCTGTCCGGGCTTCCCGGATGGCCAGATCCCGCAGGTCCCTGGCCTCCTGGTCATCGGCGTTCTCGATCAGGAGCCGGTCCAACTGATCCAGGGCACGGCTGTACTCTTTCTGCTCAATATAATCCCTGGCCAGCTTCAAGGTGTTTTGCCGGACCAGGGCCGCCGGGTCGTCCCCGGAGGAAAAAGCCCGGAGGAGAAAGGAAACCCCCGTTCCGGCCAGCATCAGGACGAGGACAGAGGCTGCCGCAATAACAACTGTTTTTTTCCGGTCCATCAGTTCAAACTCCTATTCCAGTTCAAATTCGCCTTCGTAGCTCTCTACCGCCTCGGCGCCGGAAGAAAGTCCCTTGGTCTCCTCCGCGGCGGCCTGGAGGGAGGCGGAAACCTCTTCCAAAAGCTGCTGCCGGCGGGCAGCCTCGGCCCGGGCTGCTTCTTCCGCCAGGAGCCGCCGCCGCTCTTCGGCGGCGACTTCGGAACGGATAAGGGCCGCCAACTGTTCAATCCGGAGCCGCTTGGGGGAGTGGGGTTCCAGGGACAGATAGTATTCGTAATCCGGCAGGGCTTCCCTAAGGGCCCCGGTCTTTATCCGGGTATTGGCCCGGTTCAGGTACGCCGCCGCGTAGGAAGGATCGGCTTCGATGGCCTGGGTATAGTAATCCACCGCCGAACCGGGCTTTTCCATGCCAAAGTACAGGTTCCCCAGGTTGCAGGCAATCCGGGCGGTCTCGTTTCCCGCCCTGGGCAGGGCTTTCAGGTAGACCGCCACGGCGTCGTCCGGCCGATCAAGCTGCTGGTAGGCGATCCCCAGGTAAAGGTAGGCCCTTATTTCCCCGGGATTCTCCAGCAGGGCGTTCTCCAGAAAGGGAAGGGCCTCCTGGGGTTTGTTCTGCATGAAGTAATCTTCCCCCCGGGAAAAATTGGTCTGGGCTCCCAGGAAAGGGATCCAAAAGGCCGCCAAAAGGGGCAAAAAAACGGTTTTTCGCATAGTTATTCCCTGTTTCCAATGTCGGCCAAGCCTTGCCGCCCCATAACGGAAGAAACTATTAAACCTTCCGTCAAAATACACCTATAATAAAATAACAATCCGGAGGCGCTAAAAACTCAAAAAGAGGCTTCCCCAATTTTTCAGTTTTGGAAAGGGCTCCAAATGTTAGGTTATTTTAGTATAAGGTATTCGGCGGGCTAGGAAAAGACATGAGGGTCCTTGCGTTAGTTATTGTCCTTGCGATAGGGACGGCTTTTTTGGCGGCTTTTGTAATCAGGCAGTTTCTCTTCTCCAAGGGAACAGACGCCCTTTCACTGCTTATCAAGCGGGGAAAGACCCAGCTTGCCATCAAATCGGCAAAGCAGCTTATCTCCAAAGATCCGAAAAACGCCGAAGCCCGCTACTACCTGGGACTGGCCTACGCGGCTGAAAAAAAGGAAGACCTGGCCTACCGGGAATTTAAGGCCCTCAGCCAGTTGAGCATCGAGGGAAAAGGCATACCGGAAATGGAATACCGGCAGACCCTGGCCCAACTCTACGTTTCCAACAGGGAACCGGAAGAGGCTTTGAAGGAATACCTCCTCCTGATTAAGCTTATGCCGAAAAAGGGGGATTACTACTACCAGGCGGGGAAACTTTTTACGGAACTGGGCAAACCGGACAGGGGCCGGGAATACCTGGAAAAGGCCGCGGAACTCTCCCCAAACGACGGAAACATCTACTTCGAGCTGGGGGTCCTGCTTTACAAAGCCAAAAAGGCCCTGGACGCCAAGGCGGTTCTGGAACGGGCCCTGCGTTTCCAGAAGGACAAGGCCCAGGCAAAAACCTGGTACTACCTGGGGAAACTACAGAAGGACGTGAAGGACTACGCGGGGGCGCTGATCTCCTTCGACAAGGCGGCGGAGGAGCCGGAGTACAGGCTGCGGGCCCTGGTGGAACGGGGGGGCAGTTTTATGTCCATGAACGAGTTCGGCAAGGCCGTGCCGGTTCTGGAAAAGGCGGTGACTGCCATCTCCGACGAATCCAGCCAGGACAGCCTCTACGCCCGTTACTTTCTGGGTTTGTGTTACGAAAAAGGACGGGAAATCGACCGGGCCCTGGCCCAGTGGGAAAAGGTCTACAGCGAAAAGAAGGGCTTTCGGGACGTGGGGGAAAAGCTTTCCCAGTACCAGGACATCAAGGCTGAAAGGGGCAGCGGGGGCATAAAGAAATACATTACCGCCGGAAGCGCCGATTTTTTGGAACTCTGTAAATCCATCGTGGAAGACGCCATGGGGCTAAGCGTGCAAAACGCCAGGCCTGTCCCCGGGGGCGGCGAGGTATTGGCCGTTGAAGGAAAGGGCGGCGGCGACTGGCAGAGTACCCGCAAGATCCCCCGGCTTATCCGTTTTTACCGGAGCAATGATCCGGCGGGGGAGGAGGAGATCCGATCGATCCTGGACGACGCAAGGGAGCAGAACATTCCCAAGGCGGCGCTTGTCGCCAGCGGGGGCTTTTCCCAGGCCGCCCTGGATTTCGCCAATAACAGGCCGGTGGAGCTTTTCGGCAGGGAGAAACTCCGGAGCATGCTGCACAAGGCGGCTCAATGAAGATACTCTGTATCTCCGACCAGATCGATCCCCTGGTATACACCAACACCATCAGGGAACGTTTTAAGGATGTGGATCTGATCCTCAGCGCCGGGGATCTTCCCATGGATTACCTGGACTTCATTGTTTCCAGCCTCAACAAACCCCTCCTCTTTGTCTTCGGGAACCATCACACCGAAGACATGCCCTATTATACCGGGAAGGATCTGTACACCGTCCCCGGAAACACCGTGGAAGAACACTACCGGGGTTCGGGGGCGATCCATGTGGGTTCCCGGATCCGCCGGGAAGAGAGTCTCCTGGTGGCCGGCCTTGGGGGTTCCATGCGGTACAACAAGGGGAACAACCAGTTCACCGAATTCCAGATGAAAAAAGAGATACTGAAACTGATCCCCCGTCTCTTTTTTAACCGGATCTTCCGGGGCCGTTACCTGGATATACTTCTGACCCACGCCAGCCCCCGGGGCATTCACGACAAGGAAGACCGCTGCCACCAGGGCTTTAGGTGTTTCCTCTGGTTC
>JAISWN010000349.1 GCA_031271075.1 Treponema sp. | reverse complement strand
CTTTGTCCGCCCGGCCTGCCCGGCCTGTCCTTCCGCCAAGGAAGCGGCCGGCCGGCTGGGGATACGGGTGGATCTGGTAAACGCCGACACCGAGGCGGGACTTGCGGAAGCCCAAAAACGCAAGGTGTTCTCCACCCCCACCGCCATATTCCTCTCAGCGGAGGGCGACGAGATCGGCAGAGCCCTGGACGGCAATGCCATCGCCGCCATGGGGAGCAGGGTGGCCGTCTAAGTCTGGGGGACGAAAGTCCCAAAAGACGGCGGGCCGCCGGTTTTCCGGAACGGATCGATATGAAGATAGCCTTACGGAAGACCAGCCTGGTGGATTACCCGGGGAAGATCGCCGCCGCGATCTTCTTTCCCGGCTGTAACCTCCGCTGCCCCTGGTGCCACAACGGGGATCTCGTCCGGGGAACCGCCGGGGGGCTCATCCCCCTGGAAGAAGCCCTGGGCTTTGTGGAAAAACGCAAAAGGATCCTGGGCGCCCTGGTTCTCAGCGGCGGGGAACCCACCCTGTACCCGGATCTGGGCGCGCTTATCGGAAGGCTCAAAAAAACGGGACTCCCGGTAAAACTGGACACCAACGGGATGAGACCCCGTGTCCTGGAAGAGCTTTTCAGAACGGAGCACACCCGCCCCGACTATATCGCCATGGATCTGAAGCTTGCCCCTTTCCGCTATGCCGAACTCCTGCCTGCCGGGGGTGAAGCATCTTCTCCCGGGGCCGCCGGGGAAGCCTTAGAACGGAGCGCCGGCCTCGTCCGTGGTTCCGGCATAGTCCACGAATTCCGCAGCCTTGCCCTGCCCGCCCCCTTTTTCGGACCCGCCGACCTCGAAGCCCTCCGGCCCCTGGCCCTTTCCAGCCCCTGGCATATCCGGCCCTTTCAAAGGGGGAACTGCCTGGACCCGGCCTGGAACAGCTAAGAGGCGGTAGGGCCCCTAGCCCCCGAATTCCGCGTCGCACTGCTGCTGGGCGTTCTTCAACGTTTCTGTTACCGTGGTAAGCCCCAGTGCGGCGTTCCGTACCGCGTTACCCAGGATCCGCTCAAACCGGTGGTTGTCAAAATCCGGGTGGTGTTTGCCGGTCACCCTGCGCCAGCCCCGCCGGAACTGCTCCCCCGCGTTCCGCAGCCAGGGGTATATTTCAAGGATCTCCTCGTTTCTGAATACGCTTTCCCGGGGGGAGAGCCCTCCCAAAAGGGTGATCATATTGGCTATTTCATCGCTGAAGACCCAGTTGAAAAACTCAACGCAGCCATCAACATTCCTGCTTTGCCGGGAGATCCCGATGGAACCTCCGCCCAGAAGGGGAGAATTTCCCGGCGCCGGGGCCGCGCCGACCTTTAACGAAAGCCCCGTGTCACCGGCCTTTATGATCCCGGAAACATGGTTGATAAAAATAATAGTCATGGCGGAAAGTCCCTGGGAAAAAAGGCCGAGCGCGTCTCCCCACCAGTAATTCACCTGGGGGGCGCTGGAGTCCCGCAGTTCAAGGTACTCCTCCAGGGCTTTCCGGAAGACCGGGGCCGTTACCCGGATACTGCCAGACTTGTCAAAAATGTCCCCTCCCATGCTTTTTATCCGGGGTAACAGCTCGCAGGCCGCCACCGGGGCGGTTCCGTAAACCATGGCCGTACCGTAAGGGATGGGGGATCGTTCATTCAGGGCGGAGGAAAAAAAAGCGGCAATACGGTTAAAATCCCGGTATGTTTTCGGCGCCTCAAGCTGTTCCCTGGTCTGCTCGTAAAACAGCCGTTTGATAGTAGCGTTCTCAAAAAGATCCTGGCGGTAAAAAAGCATCTGTATACTGGGATCGAAGGGAAGGGAGTAAAGTGCACGATCGGCCCGGGAAAAACCCGCCTTTATGGAAGGCAGAAAAGTATCGGTAAGCAAATCCAGCCGTTTGCCCAGAGTTTTGCCCAGGGAACCAAGGGGGTAATAGAGTTCCTTCTCGAACCGGGCGCCCCAGGCCATATCAATCCTGATAAGATCCAGGTTGGAGATTCTGCCGGTAGAGAGAAGCTGAAAGAGTTCTTCGTAGGGCAGGGTGACGACTTTGAGTTTGATCCCCGTACAGCGTCTGAAATAGGGGGCCAGGGTGGTAAGGATATTCGCCATGGGGCTTGCCACGGTAAGCATGTTGAGTTCATTGGTCTCCGCCCCCGGCCCCGGGACGCCCGGGCCGGACTTTTGGGTCTCCGGGGGACTAAAACCGGATGCATAGCCCCGGGTAAAGCCCTTGGGTTTAAGCGGGATAGAACGGCCAAAAAGCTCCCCCGGGAGGGCGGAGAAAACCATCCGCGCCATTTCCCGGTAATCAAATTCGTAGAACGAAACCCCCCGGGTTCCCCTGGAAGAAGGGATGGTTTCGCTCATATCAAAGCTCATGATCCCGGGAAGAGCCCTCCGATCCGCGGGTGATCCGGCGGGTTCGGACGAGAGAAGTTCCCAAACCTGTTTGATTTCCTCCGCGTAGAAAGGCGTATTGGTGATCACCAGATCAAAATGAGGCTGATGTTCCAGCACCGCAATGGCGCCGTGGTGGATCTGGCGGAAATCGTAGAAGAAGGGCACAAGATCGATCCCCCTGGCCTTAAAGGCCCTGCCCAGGGAACCGTAGAACAGGCGGTAGGCCGGTACTCCCAGGGAGTCGAAGAAAAAAGCCGCGTTCCGGTACTTTTTTTCACCCGCTTTTTCCCCAAAGGCTCCGGCGGCGGCTTCAAAATCGAAATACAGGGAAACCTGGTTCTTTTGGGGCTGAAAAAGGGGGTGGTTTACGAGGATAAGCTTGGCGTTGATATCCTTGTAAGCCTCGGCGGTATCCGTGCAGGGGACGATAACCATGTACTCCGGCCTGCCGGAAAGGGCCCGTTTAACGCAGAGCCCTTCGGTTTCCGGTGAATTGTCCGTCAGATAGAGGGCCGTTTCGTAGCCCTCTTCCTCCAGCATGCTTTTAAGACTGGTATAGAAAACCCGGTATATCCGCTGCTCAATATCGGGCAGAATGATAGTGAGGAGGCGGTTTTTTTCCTGCCTAAGCTTCTGCGCCTGGGCGTTGGTGTTGTAGCCCAGCTGCCGGGCC
>JAISWN010000263.1 GCA_031271075.1 Treponema sp. | reverse complement strand
TTTGTCGGCTTGAATAACTTTATACAGTTGTTCGGGAATCCCGTACTCAGGATGAATTTGCTGCGGGTCCTGAGAAACACCATCGGCATTCATTTTTTAGGTTACTGTTTTTCGCTTCTGCCGATGCTGCTGGCGGTATTTTTAAGCGAGATGAAATCGAAAAGGTTTCAGAGGCTGGTACAGTCCATAACCACCCTGCCCCATTTTATCAGTTGGGTTATTATGTTTTCCCTGGCTTCAAGTTTCTTTGGACCAACCGGCCTTATCAATACGCTGCTTAAACAGGCGGGAACGGAAACGGTGATCAATATTCTCAATTCGCCCAACAATGTATGGATTACCCAGGTGATGCTCCAGTTATGGAAAGACCTTGGCTGGAACGCCATAGTTTATTTTGCGGCCTTAAGCGGCCTTGACCAGGAAATATACGAAGCGGCCCGGGTAGACGGCGCGGGCAGGGCGGCGGCGATATGGCATATTACCCTGCCGCTTTTGCTGCCGACCTATTTTGTGCTGATGGTGATCAGCATCGGAAATTTTCTCAATATGGGTATCGATCAGTATCTTGCCTTCGGGAACGCCCTTAACAAGGAATACATCGAGATCCTGGACCTTTATGTATACAATATCGGTATCGGCGGCGGACAAATTTCTTACAGTGTGGCCGTGGGAGTCATGAAATCGGTAGTGGCGATTATACTGTTTTCAACCGCAAATTTGGCTTCAAAGAAAATCCGCGGCGAGAGTGTTTTTTAAGGAGCCTCAAAATGACGGTTAAAGTAAAAGAAACGGCAGTAAAAGAAACGGCAAAATGGGAAAAGGGGGACCTGAGTTTTAACCTTGTCACGGGTTTCATTTTTATGCTCTTTACGCTTATTTGCGTGTACCCTTTCTACTATCTTTTAATTTGTACGATAAGCGACAGGCAGCTTGTGGATTTTGGCCGGGTTATCCTGTACCCCATCGGCATCAATTTTAGAAATTATGTGGAAATCTTCAAGGTGCAGAACCTGGGAAACGCCGCGTTTATTTCGACGATCCGGACGATTTTCGGTACGGCGGCCAATGTTCTCTTTACTTCCTATCTGGCTTACTTCTTTACCAAACAGAACATGTGGGGCCGTAAATTCTGGTACCGTTCCGTGGTTATTACCATGTACTTTTCGGCCGGCCTTATTCCCGAATATCTGAACAACCGTATGCTGGGGCTTACCAACAGTTTTTGGGTTTATATTATACCCCAGTTGATTTCGGTTTATAACCTCGTGCTGGTTAAAACGTCCATTGAGTCCATGCCGCCGGACCTGGAAGAATCGGCGTTCTTGGACGGCGCCGGATACCTGTCAAGGTTTTTCCGCATCGTGCTGCCCCTCCAGGGGCCTATTCTCGCGACGGTAGCTTTGTTTACGGCGGTCCGCCACTGGAACGATTTTTTTACCACCAAGCTCTATATCACCAATACCAATTTATACACTTTGCAGTATCTTCTTTATGAACTGCTTCAGCAGATTAAGGCCGCGGCGGAACAAATTTCGAGCGAGGATCCTTTTGCCCGCATAACGCCTACGGGTATACGCCTGACCCTGACGGCTATCGTTACCATCCCGATCATGGTGGTATACCCCTTTATACAGAGGTTTTATGTCAAGGGGATAATGATTGGAGCCGTAAAAGGCTGACCTTTTTGGTGTCAACAGCATGACTGTTCACATAGATTTTTTATTTTACGAGGAGATAAAGATGAAAAAGAACTGTATCACAATATTTGCCGCCATGGCGGTTTTCCTGACGGCGCTTCCGGCTGTCTGGGCCGGAGGCGGCGCCGGGACAAGCAGCAGCGGGGGAGGAAGCTCACAGGGCCTGCCTGTCATCACTATGTATCCCAACGCGGGCAATGTTTCAAGCGGCGTAGTAGGGGGCTACAAGGGCGATGTATTTGCGTCTCACGGATTCAAACTGGATGTTTGGGCGTTTTCAAATGAAAAGACAAACGCCATCCTGGCTTCGGGGGATCTTCCCGACATCATGTATATTCAGAACGAAAATCTGGCCGACGTGATTGAGGGAGGCATGCTTCTTGACCTGGAACCCTATCTGGATCAACTGCCCCGCCTCAAGGCGTATCAAGACGTCGCGGTGGCCCTCAATTATGTGAGGAGGTTCAAGAGCGCCGGCACGGGTAAACTGTACGGACTGCCTACAACCGTCGGCGATCACAGTACAAAATACGCGGTGGTGGATTCTACGGAACGGAACAATGTAAAACTCCGCTGGGATGTATATCAAAAAATCGGGGCGCCGCCCATCAACAATTTTACTGATCTTATTGATGTGATGGAACGGATGTACAAGGCCAGTCCGGTTGACGAGAAGGGCAATAAATTCTACGGCACCATCCTCAACAACGGTTCGGACAGCAACTTCTGGGCCTGTATATACCTTTGGGAACGCTGGCAGGGGTATCTGGAATGGAACCTTCCGTATATGCTTGACACAAATATGGTTACCGGGGAAATCACCCCCATCCTGAGCACTTCCAGCAATTACTACAAGGGGCTTAAGTGGTACAACGAGGTAAACCGCAGGGGCCTCATGGATCCCGACAGCATCAATAATGACCGTCCTACCCAAAAAGCAAAGGTGGACGCCGGTTATGCCCTGGTTCCCTCGGGATACCTCCCCGGCTGGTTCGCCCAGAATGATATGCCCTATTATATTCCCGGCACTCAAATTTATTACAACACCACCAGCGCCTATGGCGGCCTCTTGTTCGGCGTCAACGCGAAGGTTAAGAACGACCCGGTAAAACTGAAGGCCTGCCTTGCCTATCTTGATTTGATGTACGACCCCCATGCGCAATTTATGATCCGCTGCGGCCCGGATGGGGACTTCTGGTACGGCGATGGAAAGGGCAACGCGTTCTTTACCGAAGCCGGCCTTCGTTATATGAAGGAGCGGGGCAATTTTGACGGATATACCCTTAAAAACGGCGAACAGATGGTCCTGTGGGGGGTCCCCTTTGGAGCCAACCTGGGTGCGCAGTTATCCTATAAAGACGGCGCCGGAGGCCCCAGGATTATTACGGTTACCGAATGGAAAGAAGCCCAGGCCTTCGCCCTTGCCGACAACAGGATAAGCCAGTGGCAAAAAACCACGGGATACAAAGACTGGAAAGAATGGCTTGGTTCAAATTTCCACGGGACCGGTCCGCTGGATAACGTGGCGAGCTTCTGTACGCCCCAGCCGGAGCCGGACCTGCAGCTCATCGTTTCCGCCCTGCGGGATGCGGTGGTTAACGCGAGCTGGCAGATGGTCTACGCCAAGAGCGAAGCCGAATTCCAGCAAATTTGGAATAAGATGGTTGCCGACTGTAACGGCCTGGGCGCCCAGAAAGTTATAGACTGGCGGCTTGCGGACATTAAGAAGGCCATCGCCGTCAGGGATTCGTTGCGGCGTTAGCGGCCAGGACCCGAGAGGTCCAAGCAATTGTTTTTTCCTCCTGCCGCAGGGCAGGAGGTTCATTATTCGTGCCGAGGATCCCAGGCAGGGAGAAGCGCGACAGGCTCTCCTGTGGGCCTCCCGGCTTAACCGCTCATGGCGGCCCGGCGATCCCGTACCCTGGCAAGGCGTTCCCGCAGTTCGGTTTCCGCCCCGGCCTCTATCAGGGCTTTGAGGCTGTCAAGGCTCCGCTCAAACTGGGCTATCCGCCCCAGAAGGAGTTCCCGATTTTCGATGAAAAGCTCCGTCCACATGGGGGCGTTAAGCATGGCTATCCGGGTAAGATCCTCGAAACTGCCGCCGCCGAAGCGGGTGATCTCCGTATCCGCCTCGCAGTCTATCAGGGCCGCGGCGATAAGGTGGCAAAGCTGGCTGGTAAAGGCGATCTTCCGGTCGTGATCCTCCGCCTTGGTTAGGGTGATCCTGCCGAATCCCATGCGCCGGATCAGGGCCTCAAGGTACTCCAGGTTCTCCGGCCGGTTCCGCTCAAGGGGGGTAAGGATGTAGTTCTTCCCCTGGAAGCTGCATTTTTCCGCGTTGGCAAAGCCCCCCTTCTCCGAACCCGCCATGGGGTGGCCGGGGATAAAGTCCAGATCCTGCCGCAGGTTTTTCTCCACCGCCTCCACGATCTTCCCCTTGATCCCGGCGATATCGGTGATAAGCGCGCCGGGTTTAAAATCCCCCATCCGGGCTTCCAGAAAACGCAGCAGGGTTGAAGGGTTCAGGCAGAGGAACACGAGGTCGCAGCGGGGAAGCATCTCCCGGGGGGACAAGCCTTGGTCGATCACCTGCCGGGTCAGGGCCGCGTTCAGGGTTCCGTCGTCCCGGTCGCAGGCCAGAAGCCGCCCTCCCGCTTTGGGGTCCCCAACGCCGGCCCGGCGCAGGGCCATAGCCACCGCGCCTCCCATGAGGCCCAGGCCCGCGATCCCCACCGTGGCGGCTTCAGCCGGTTTCAAGGAGGCGGCCCGGGGAAACCGGGGGCGGCTCACAGTTTCTTCCCCTCGATGTCCGCGTATCTCCGCAGGCTGTCCATCAGGGAGGCGAAGACTTCGGGGGTGACGGACTGCTCCCCGTCGCAGAGGGCCGCCTCGGGCTGGTTGTGTACCTCGATGATGAGCCCGTCGGCCCCGGCGGCAATGGCAGCCTTTGCCATGGCGGGCACCATCCAGGCCAGTCCCGTGGCGTGGCTTGGGTCTACGATCACCGGGAGATGGCTCTGCCTTTTCAGGGCCGGCACCGCGGAAAGATCCAGGATGTTCCGGGTGTAGGGATCGAAGGATCGGATCCCCCGTTCGCAGAGAATAAGCCGGTCATTCCCCCCGGCCAGGATGTACTCCGCCGCCATCAGGAGTTCGGTAATGGTACAGGCGTGGCCCCGCTTCAGCAGGACAGGCTTCCGGCAGCGGCTCAGTTCCCGGAGCAGGGTAAAATTCTGCATGTTCCGGGCCCCCACCTGGATAATGTCCACGTCTTCGAACAGTTCCAGGTGGTGAATATCCATCAGCTCGGTGACGATGGGAAGGCCCGTTTCCCTTTTCGCCCTTACCAGGAGATCCAGCCCCCGGCAGCCCAGGCCCTGGAAGCTGTAGGGGCTGGTCCGGGGCTTAAAGGCCCCTCCCCGGAGGAAGGCCGCCCCGGCCTGCTTTACCGACCGGGCCACGGCGGTGATCTGCTCCGGGGTCTCCACCGAACAGGGGCCGGCCATAACGGTCAGGCAGCCGCCCCCAATCCGCCGCTTCCCCCCATCGGGCCCCCGGATCTCTATCAGGGTATCCTCGGGGTGGAACATCCGGTTCGCCCGCTTGTAGGGTTCCTGTACCCGGAGTACCTTCTCCACCAGGCGGTGGGCCATCAGGGCTTCCGCGTCTATCCCGGTGGTATCCCCCACAAGACCCAGCACCGTCTGGGTGATTCCCTCGGAAAGGTTGATCCTGAGCCCCTTTTTCTCCAGCAGGGCAATAAAATCCCCCAGTTCCTCCCCGCCCGTTCCCGGCTTAATGGCGATAATCATATCCGTTCCTCCAGTCCTCTTGGTTTTTAGGGGGTAAGGATGAACCCTCCCCCCGGCCGGCTTTTGCCGGCATAAAAAAAGGGAGGCTCCTGAGCGGCCCGCGCCCCGGAGTCTCCCTTGATAACAAGGTTAAAGCCTGATCAATCCGCAGGCAGAGGCTCCCCAGGGGGCTGGGACAGATAGTAATAGTAAAAGTACCCGTCAAAGGGGCAGAACCGCCCTGGGGAGATAAGCCTTTCCGTCCTGATCCGCATAGAAACCATCGTTATTCCGTTCCTTTCCTTGAGGCAAAAGCCTAGGGTATATGGCGGGGCGTGTCAAGCGCCTAAAGCTGTACCTAAAGCTGTGTATGGGCGCGGGTACCCCGTAATGCCTCACCGTAAAATCTAACCATGGGGAGTGGTTGCCTCACCATAAATATCTAACCATGCTATACCTGTACAGGGGGCGGGAGAGCCTCCTGCGCATGTACCTTAAGAAG
>JAISWN010000340.1 GCA_031271075.1 Treponema sp. | reverse complement strand
TCCAACGGCGACCGGGATTCTATTGAACTGCCCCCCTGGCAGCTTGCCTACCTGCGGCGGCTCAGGGCCGGCGGCAAACCCCTCATCCTGATCCTTACCGGGGGCAGCCCCATCGCCTTTCCCGAGGATATTGCCGACGCGATCCTCTTTGCCTGGTACCCCGGCGAAAGGGGAGGGGAAGCGGTGGCGGACATTCTCTTCGGCGACTCGGTTCCTTCGGGGAAACTGCCTATCACTTTCCCCGCTTCCACCGCCCAGCTCCCCCCCTACGAGGATTACGCCATGCGGGGCCGCACCTATCGCTACATGAAGGAAAAGCCCCTCTACCCCTTCGGCTTCGGCCTTTCCTACACCTCCTTCCGTTTTGACGAACTCCGCCTATCCTCCGGGAAGATCGCCCCCGGTGACGGCGTGACCGCCACGGTGAGACTCTCCAACACCGGGGATCGGGACGCGGAGGAGGTAGTCCAGATCTACGTCTCCCGGGATGATGCGGGCGAAGACGAGCCGGCCTTCTCCCTCCGGGCCTTCCGCCGCCTTCCGGTTCCCGCGGGCAAAACGGTGGATCTGGAATTCCCGCTTCCCGCCTCAGCCTTCGAGACGGTGAACGGCCAGGGGGAAAGCCTCGTCCTGCCCGGCCTCTACACGGTAAGCGCCGCGGACGCCGCCCCCCTGGCGGCGGCGGTGGAGAAGGGGGCGGCCAGGCCGGTGAAGGCCGCGCTTGAGATAGGGTAACGTGTTTGCATATTTAAGCGCGAAGCGCAACAAACTCCCGGGGCGCTTCACTCCTCCAAATCGGAAAGCTGGGTGGAGAGGTACCGTTCCCCCGAGTCCGGAAGGATCACCACGATGGTTTTGCCCCGGCTTTCCGGGCGGGCGGCGATCTTGAGGGCGGCCCACACGGCGGCGCCGGATGAAATGCCCGCGAGGATCCCCTCGCCCAGGGCCAGGCCTCGGGCGCTTTCGATGGCGTCTTCGTTGGTCACCCGGACGATCTCGTCGATGATGGAACGGTTCAGCACCTTTGGGACAAAGCCCGCGCCGATGCCCTGGATACGGTGGGGCCCGGCAAAACCCCCGGAAAGGACCGGCGAGGCGTCGGGCTCCACAGCCACGATTTTTGCCCCCGGTTTGCGTTCTTTCAGCACTTCCCCCACACCGGTGATGGTGCCGCCGGTTCCCACGCCGGACACAAAGATGTCTACCGCCCCTTTGGTGTCGGCCCATATTTCTTCCGCCGTGGTCCGGCGGTGGACCTCCGGATTGGCGGGGTTTTCAAACTGCAGGGGCATGAAGCTGCCGGCGATACGGCCAACCAGTTCCTCCGCTTTTTGCACCGCCCCCTTCATGCCCGACTTACCCGAAGTGAGCACCACTTCCGCGCCGAGCATCCGGGCGAGCTTCCGCCGTTCCACGGACATGGTTTCCGGCATGGTGAGGATGAGCTTGTAGCCCCGGGCCGCGCAGGCAAAGGCCAAGCCGATGCCGGTGTTCCCCGAGGTGGGCTCAATCACCGTGCCGGGGGGCGTTGACCCTCGTTTGAGCTTGCCCTCCCGTTCCGCCGCGTCCAGCATGGCCGCCCCGATGCGATCCTTCACGCTGGCCAGGGGGTTAAAAGATTCCACCTTCGCCAGGACGATCCCCGGCAGATCCTTCCCCATTTTTCCCAGCCGTACCAGGGGCGTGTTCCCCCGGGCCGCGATGATGTTGTCAAAAATTATTCCCCGGTTCGCGGCGACACAAACCGGGGCAACCTCAGCTTTTTGCTCCGCCATTGTTTTTCTCCTTGCATAAACGTTGATTCGTGCTCCCCTACGCAAGAAGGCGGGGCTTCTTTTTTTCCGCAAGCCGGGTCAGAACCCGCTGGGGCTGCCTGAACTTGCCCAGGAAGATCATCGCGGCGATGATGTAGGGTTTGTAACTGGCCTGTTTGTAGAGGGGGGACCGGTAACGGTCAAACACCGGGGCGGCTACCTCCCCTTCCTTGCAGCTTACCCCGCTGATATCAGCCGGGAGGCAGTGGAGGTAAAGGGCCTTGCCGTCCCTGGTGATCTTCATCAGATCTTCTGTACATTCCCAATCCTTGTGGGCCCCGTTCTGGGCGAGGAGTTCCTTTTCCAGCTTTTTGATGCCTTCAAAATCGTTGTTGCCGTACAAACCGGTCCGTTTCTCCATGGCCGCGTAGGGCGCCCAGCTCTTGGGGTACACGATGTCCGCGTCCGCGAAAGCCTCCGCCATGGACGGGGTCTTGCTGAACTTTCCACCGTACCTGGCGGCGTTCTCCGCCGCCACTTTCTCCACGCTCTCCATGATCTCGTAGCCCTGGGGGTGGGCAAGGGTTACTTCCATGCCGAAACGGGTCATTAGGCCGATGACCCCCTGGGGCACCGAAAGGGGTTTCCCGTATGAGGGGGAATAGGCCCAGGTCATGGCGATCTTTTTGCCTTTCAGGTTCTCCGCCCCGCCGAAATGGCGGATGATGTGGGCCATATCCGCCATGGTCTGGGTAGGATGATCGATATCACACTGTAGATTTACTACCATGGGCCGCTGTTCCAGGATTCCTTCCCGCTTGCCTTCCCGCACCGCCTCGGAGACCGCCCGCATGTAGGTATTCCCCTTGCCGATGTACATATCGTCCCGTATGCCTATCACATCCGCCATAAAGGACACCATGTTCGCCGTCTCCCGGACGGTTTCCCCGTGGGCTATCTGGCTCTTCCCCTCGTCCAGATCCTGCACCGCAAGGCCCAGCAGATTGCAGGCCCCGGCAAAGCTGAAACGGGTCCGGGTAGAATTATCCCGAAACACCGAAATTCCCAAGCCGCTTTGAAACACCTTGACAGAAACGTTGTTCTCCCGGAGACAGCGCAGGGCCTCCGCTACGGTAAAAACCGCGTTTATCTCGTCGGCGCTTTTCTCCCAGGTAAGGAAAAAATCCTCCCCGTAAAGGCCGCCGAAATCAAGGCCGTCAAGCCTCCTGACAAAATCAGTAATACTGCTCATGGTTGATCTTACTCCTTGTTCACGTAGACAGAGGGAATGGCGGCGTATACCGCGGCGCATTTTACCAGATCCTGTTTCCAGGTTATCTCGTTGGGGGCGTGGGCCTGGGCTTCTTTGCCGGGCCCGAACCCTATGCAGGGAATCCCCTCCCGGCCCATGATGGACACCCCGTTGGTAGAGAAAGTCCACTTGGTGATCTTCGGTTCCCCCCAGAGGTTCCGGTAAGCTTCCGCCGCCGCCTGAGTTACTTTATGATCTTCCGGGATGACCCAGGTGGGGAAGTAGCAGTCCGTAGGGTACTGAAGCCCGGTATAACTGGGACTATCGTACTTGTACATGGTAACTTCCGCCTGGTAACGCCGCACCGAGGGAAGGGCCTCTATCTCCTTCAGAGCCGACTGGTAGGTCTCCCCGTCGGTAAGCCGCCGGTCAATGGAAATGGCGCACATGTCGGCCACGGCGCAGCGGCTGGGGGAATTGTAGAAGATCTGAGACACCGCCAGGGTGCCCTTGCCCAGGAAATCGTTGTTCTTAAGCCTGCCGTTTAATTCTTTTACCTGATTGATGATCTCCGCCATCTTGTAAATGGCGTTGTCCCCCCGTTCCGGGGCGGAACCGTGGCAGGAAACTCCCTTTACCTCCACCCGGATCTCCATCCGCCCCCGCTGGCCCCGGTTGATGTTGCCGTCGGTAGGTTCGGTGATAACCACAAACTCCGGGCGTATCTTGTCCTGGTTGATGATGTACTGCCAACAGAGTCCGTCGCAGTCTTCCTCCTGTACCGTGCCGCTTACCAGAACCCGGTACTTATCGGAAAGAAGCCCCAGATCCTTCATGATCCTGGCCCCGTAGACAGAGGAGACAATGCCGCCCAGTTGATCCGAGGAACCCCGTCCGCCGATCTCAGTATCGTTCTCGTAACCTTCGTAGGGGTCGAACTGCCAGTTTCCCCTTTCCCCGATTCCCACCGTATCAATATGGGCGTCAAAGGCGATAAGGGTCTTTCCGGAACCCATGAAGCCAAGGACGTTTCCCATCTTGTCCACTTCGACCTTGTCAAATTGCAGGGCTTCCATCTCTTTGACAATCCGTCCGATCACCGGCTCCTCGGCACAGCTTTCCCCGGGAATCCTGATAAGATCCCGCAGAAATTTTACCATGTCTTTGGAATAAGCCTCGCTTGCCGCCTTGATCCTGCCAAAATCCATAACCACTCCTTAGGGCCTGATATTCCGCCGCCCGAATTCCTCAACCAAAAGTTCCATGTCCGCAGGGATACTGATAGGCTGCCCCAATTCGGCGGCGGCTTTTTGGGCGCCGGCCACATCCTTTAGCCCGTTGCCGGTTACCACCGACACCGCCAGGGCGTCTTCCGGAATAAGGCCCCCCTCCGCGGCCTTCCTGAGCCCCGCAAGGCCAGTTGCCCCGGCGGGCTCCCCGAAGATCCCGCTGCTCCCCAGAAGGCGCATACTGGCAAGGATCTCCTGGTCGCTCACATTCACCGTGATCCCCTCCGATTCCCGAATCGCCCGGATGGCCTTTTCCCCGTTCCGGGGCGTCCCCACAGCGATACTGTCGGCGATGGTGTTCTCCTCCATGGGCTCCAGGGGCTTCCCGCTCTTAATGGCCCGGTTCACCGGACAGCAGCCCGCGGCCTGGACGCTGATAAGCCGGGGCAGTTTATTGGTAAAGCCGATGGCGTAAAGATCTTTGAAACCTTTCCACAGGCCCGCGATGGTGCAGCCATCCCCCACGGAAACCGCCACATAATCGGGAACCCTAAACTCGGGCTTGCCAAAGCCAGGCCCGGGCTTTCCTGAAGCAAGGCGAGATCCGCTCAGGGCAGCGCCAAGCTGTTCGGCTATCTCCAGGGACACGGTCTTTTTCCCTTCCGAAAGGTAGGGGTTTACCGCGGCGTTCCGGTTGTACCAGCCCCACTTTTCTATTGCCTGGGCGGAAAGCCTGAAGGCGTCCTCGTAGTTTCCCTTTACACTGACAAGATTGGCGCCGAACATGAGGAGTTGGACGAGCTTTCCCGCCGGGGCCCGCTCGGGCACAAAGATGAAGGATCTTAGTCCCATGGCCGCGGCGTTCCCCGCCAGGGAGGAAGCGGCGTTCCCCGTGGAGGAACAGGCCACCGTATCCATCCCCGCCTGTTTCGCCCGCACCACCGCTATCGCCGAAGCCCGGTCTTTCAGGCTTGAAGTGGGGTTAAGCCCGTCGTCTTTAATGTACAGTTTTTTAAGACCCAGGATCTTTCCCAGGCGCTCCGCCCGGTAAAGGGGAGAGCCCCCGATCCGCAGGGGCGTTAACTCCGATCCCTCCTCAATGGGGAGAAGCTCCCGGTAGCGCCACATGGTAAAATCCCGGTCCGCCAGGGTCTCTTTGGTAAACACCGATTTTATGTAATCGTAATCGTACAGGATCTCCAGTACCCCGCCGCAGTGTTGGCAGGTGTAGGTATGCTCCCCCGCCTCGTAAGCCGCGCCGCAGCTTATACAGACCGCTTTTAAAACATTCCGCATAAAACCTCAAAGCAATCCGGTGCGGCTGTTAAAATCGTCGATAAGCCGGTCAATGGCGCCGGCCTGTTTCTGCACGGCCAGGAAGGTTCCATCCTGGTTGTACCACTGGGCATCCAGTTCTTCCATGCTGCGGCCCTGCTGTTCCACCCAGGTATAGTACTTCAGGTTATGCACCCGCTTCCGCTCCCGGTAGCTAAGCTCCAGCATGTTACCGGTTCCCTCACCCAGGAGGCTCCTGGCAAAATCCACCGCCGCGTCGGCGGGCCGGTATTCTCCTTCTTCCCGCCTCAGTTCCTCTATCCGGGAATGGTACATGTCCACAGAATCGGTAAGCACCGTGGCCACCACATCCCGGGGGCCAAGCTCGTAGTATTTAGCGAATTTGACGCAGCAGAGCATGTTGGAAATACCGGAGATCCCCATCAGGGCAAGGGAATCCGCCGTTTCAGGATTCAGGCCGGCCTCTTTGATAAGGAATTCCTTTCCCGCCTTCTCGTTAAAGAGCCGGAGCAGGGCCATAGAATCCCTGTCGTCAATGGCAATGGCCATGTCGGTGTTTTTTACGTTGTGTACCCAGGGGATATGCTTGTCCCCTATGCCCTCGATCCGGTGTGCGCCGAAACCGTTACTAAGGATGGTGGGGCACTGCAAGGCTTCGCCCACAGCGATTCTGCTTTGCGGGTAACGCTGTTTAAGGTAGTCCCCGCTTGCCAGGGTTCCCGCGGAACCGGATGTAAAACAGACCCCGGCAAAATTACTGCGGCTGTCGGCCGCCAGGATGTCCTCAAATATCTCCGCAATGGCGCTGCCGGTAACCGTGTAGTGCCAGAGGTAGTTCCCCATTTCCTCAAACTGGTTGAAGATCATCGCGTCCTTCCGGGCGGCGCGGATCTCGTGTACCTTGTCGAAGATTTCCTTTACGTTGGACTCGGTCCCCGGCGTGGCGATAATCTCCGCGGCGATAGTTTTAAGCCACTCGAAACGTTCCCGGCTCATCCCCTCGGGCAGTATGGCTACCGCGTCCACGGCCAGGAGCTTTGAATTGAAGGCCCCTCCCCGGCAGTAGTTCCCCGTGGAAGGCCATACCGCCTTCTGCATCGCGGCGTCGAACTGGCCGGTTACCAGCCGGGGAACCAGACAGCCAAAGGAGGCCCCTACCTTGTGGCAGCCGGTGGGAAAATACTTCCCCGCCATGCAGATAATCCGGGCCGGCACCCCGGTAAGCGCCGGGGGAAGCTCAATAAAATTCGGCTTTCCGTAGAGCCCCCCCGATTCCCGGGGCTCGTTTTTCCAGGTAACCCGGAACAGGTTCACCGGGTCCAGATCCCAGAGCCCTGTTTTTCTGAGCCGGTCCCTGATCTTCCCGGGCGTCTCTCCTTCCGGATCCTTCATCTGCCTGAAAGTGGGGATGATAAGCCCTTTTTCCCGCGCCCTGGCAATGTTCCTTTCAAGAACAGTTTTATTAACGGATAGATCTATCATCCCTCTTTCCCTGTAAAACTATTTCTTGGGGAAAGGACTTGGTGCGGCCTCTGCCCCGAGTTTTTTCTCGATAAACACGGTTACGCAGAAGGAAAGGGCACCCATGGCGCAGCCGAATACAATAGCGAGAATACCGAAAGGCTCCCTGGCAAGCTGCCAGATCACGGCGGCAACGGATCCGCAGATGATGGAGACCAGCCCCGAATGCCTGGTAGCATCCTTCCAGACGAGCCCCAGGCCGTATGCGGCAAAAGGCCCTGACGAACGGAGGGCAAAGGCAAAGAGGTTAAGGGTTACCAGGTTGATCCTGAAGAGGGCAACGAACATACCCACAAGGCCGACAACCACATTCGATATTCTGGTGATGAAGATCAGTTTTTTGTCATCTACTTTGGGGTCGATGTACTGCTGGTAAATATCTTTTACAAACATGGTGGAGGCGCAGAGCAGATTCGAGTCCGCGCTGGACATGGTAGCGGAAATAATCGCGGCCGCCACAAACCCGACAATTACCTGGGGGGCGTAATTGGTGGTGGCCCACATAAGCGCGCTGGTTCCCTTCCCGTTATCAAGGCCGGGGTTCATCGCCAGGGCGACAAGGCCAATCACCGCGGGGATAAAGGCCAACAGTCCCATAAAGATCGCCGAAAGCCAGGCAGCGTCCCGGGCGGCCTTTTCATCCTTCGCGGAATAGAAGCGGCTGATCATCTCGGGGCCCGAAAGGAAGGTGCAAAAGTAATTGATCATCAGGCTGATAATGGTAATCGCCCCAACCCCGGTAAAACTGATGGTTTTCGCGGGGAGTTTTTCCGCCAGGACCTCAAAGCCCCCTACGCCCCGCACCACAAAGAACATGGTGATAAGGAGGCCGAAGAAGATAATAAACCACTGGATAAGATCGCTAATCGCGTCGGCCATAAGACCACCCAATACGGTGTAACAGAGGATGATGATGCCGCTGATCAGAATAGCCACATTCAGGGGGATACCCACCAGGGTGGCGACCACAGTCCCCGACGCGAGGATCTGGGAGGCCGTAAGGCAGAAGAGGGATACAATATTCAGTACCGCTGTTGATGTTCCCGCCACATGGCCGAAGCGGGTGCGTATAACTTCCGGTATCGTGTGGGCAAGAGTCCGGCGGATCCTCGGCGCGAAATAGGCCAGGGGAATAACACCGATGGAAGCGGCCAGCACATACCAGCCCGCGGAAAGCCCCCATCCGGCAAAAGCCCGGGAAGCCACACCGGTGGTACTGCCGCCGCCCACATTGTTCGCCGCGAGACTGGCAGCCACAAAAAAGACCCCCAGCCGCCGTCCGGCCAAAAGAAAATCCGTGCTGGTTTTAATAAAGAACCGCTTGCACAGATAACCGATCAGGAGCAGGCCTGTCAGATAGGCCAGCACAATAATGAGGGGAACAACCTGAATACTCATAAAATCCTCCTTAAGTTTTAGGGGCCGCGACCCTGTAGTGGATTTTATTATACATCTACCTGGGCCGCCTAGCCAGGGCCCGCCGGAGGGCGGCCATATCCGCCGGGGCACCGGGCCCGCGGGGGAGGAGTTCCTCCGGGGAAATATCCAACTCGAAAGGCCGGCGGGCCACATGTTCCGGGTAGTGGGCGTCGCTGGAAGTGGTAAGGGGGTAACCCAGCGTATCAAGAGCCCCGGCGCCGGGAGAGCCTCTGAGGGGGGGGATCCGGGTACATTCAAGGGCGGCCCAGGGGCCCTCCACCACCGCCCCAAGCTGGCTGAACATGGAGAAGGCCGGCCTGTCTATGTGGGCCGGGATGACGATGCCGCCGTATTCGGCCGCCTTTTGGCCGATCCGGTCTATCGAAATGTCCAGGGGGCTTATAAGGTAATACTCGACCTCCCCCTCAATGGTGTCCTCTTCGTTCACATAGACTTGATCGCCGGTCTTTTCCGGATCATTGGGAAAGGGGGTAAGGATACTGTAGGCATATTCGTTAAAATCCAGGCAGGCTTCAAGGCTGGTAAAGAGGCAGAGGACGTGAATTTCCTCGCTGGTGGTGGCCTCCATGCCGTAGAGGGGGACGATCCCCTTTGGGGGGCAGAGTTTGGCGAAGGCGGGGCAGTTGAGGCTGGAATTGTGATCCGTCAGGGCCAGTACCCCCACCCCTCTGGCCGCGGCGATCTCCACTAAAAGCCGGGGGGAAAGATCCAGGGAACCGCAGGGGGAAAGGCAGGAATGATTGTGAAAGTCGGCTAAGAGGGGCATTGCTCCTTCCGCAGGAGGCCGTAAAGCTTCCCCGAAACGGTGAACTGGTTCTCTTTGGTCAGAAGTACCGCGATCCCCTCGTTTTTGGCGGCTTCCAGCATGTCCTCCGGCAGGGGCCGGGAATTACAGACCAGGATGGCCGTGATATTTACCAGGGTCGCCACCGCCACGGTGTTTTTATGGGCCTGGATGGTGATCAAAGCCCCCCCTTCCTTGGCGTTGGCCATTACGTCGGAGAGCAGATCCGAGGTGTAGGCCCCGGACAGGGGGGCATCCTCGAATTCGCCCTGGACAATTTCCGCCCCCAGGGCCGCCGCGGCTTCCCGGACGGTCACGGTAAGTTTCCCCGGCGGTTTTGCCGCCCTATACAACCGGAGGTAAAACGAGGCTTCACGATTCGTCCTTGGGGGAATCAATAAACACCACCGACCGGACCGTTGTCCCCGAACCGGTGGCGGAGTTGATGGAGAATTCGTCGCTTACCCGCTTGGTGTTGGCAAGCCCCATGCCCGCCCCGAAGCCCAGGGACCGGATCCACTCGTTGGCGGTAGACCATCCTTCCTGGAGGGCAAGGTTCACGTCGGCTATACCCGGCCCGGTATCGGCGGCCACGATGATCACCTTATCGGGCTGAATGGAACAACTGATGGTTCCCCCGTTGGAGTGAACCACCTGGTTGATCTCCAGCTCGTAACTGGCGATAGCCACCCGGCGGATGATCTTGGGATCAATGTTCCTGGCCTTCAAGGCTTTTTTAATTTCCGTGGAGGCCCGGCCGGCCAGCTCAAAATCGTACTTTACCGTGGAGAATTCCATCTCCGAATAGGGCGGAGTGGCCCCCATAGCCTTCTGATGTATCTTTTCCAGACGCAAAACCTCCCGGTTCATCTCCACAAGCAGGGAGCCGATGACATCTTTGGATGTGATAATCCCCACCAGTTCTTTTTTCTTGTTTACCACCGGAAAACGCCCGTAGCGGTATTTATTGAGGTAGGAGATGGCGAAGGAAAGGGGCATGTCGTCTTCCAGAACGATCACGTCCCGGGTCATCCGCTCTTCCGCGGGGCAATCAATGTAACCCTTGTCCAGGGCCGTGACGATGTCGTCAATCGACACGATCCCCGCCAGGGTTCCTTCTTCCGTAATCGGCACCCCGGTAATGTAGTTCTCCCGCATCAATGTCTGGATATACCGCATACTGTCGGTTCTGCCGGCGGTTATCACCGCGCTGACCATGACATCTTTGATTTTAAGCTGATAGATAAGCTCCAGTACCGCGGAAGGGGAATCCACGGTGCTGATGGGGATATCTTCCTTGACCTGGGCCTGGCTTGCGCCCGGGGGAATCTCAGCATGAGATCCCTGGGGGGCATCGCTCATGCGACAATCTCCTTGCCCAGGATGTATTTTTCGATCACCTCGGCCACCCCGTCGTCGTCGTTGGATTTTTCCGTCACCAGGGAGGCGATACTCTTGATCCGGTCATCCCCGTTGGCCATGGCGACACCCATGCCGGCCCAGCGGATCATAGCCTCGTCGTTCATGGAATCCCCGATAGCCAGCACCCCATCCCGGCCGATACCCAGGGTCCTGGCTATCATCGCCAGGGCGGTTCCCTTATCGGTGTTTTTGGGAAGCACCTCCAGGAAGTAGGGTTTGCTGGTAAAGAGGGTTATATCGTTCCCCAGGTAGGTCCGGATAATGCTTTCCAGGGGCTGGAGCAGCATGGGGTCTCCGGGAATAAGGAGCTTGTAGCAGCCCTCCTCTATCATATCCCGGAAATTCTCAACCACCACCTGCCGCAGGCCGGTAAGTTTCTGATCGTACCGGGTATACTCGTTGTCCCGGGACACGTACATGACATCTTCTTCGTACAGTTGAACCGCGAAACCCTCCGCCACGGCCAGATCGTAAACGGCAAGGGCGGCAGCGCTGTTCAGCAGGGTTTCGGATATCCGGCTGCCCGTGTGGCTTTCCTGCACAATAGTACCGTTATTGCAGATAAGGTAACCGGGCCTCTTGTGCATTCCCAGGAGCCTGGAAAAGCGCGCCATCCCCAGGGGAACCCTGCCGGAAGCCAGTACCACAACCACACCCTGGGATGCCGCCTTCTTAATGACATTCCGGGTACGGAAAGAGATAGACAGATCCGACCGTAAAAGGGTATCATCCAAATCCAGGGCAAGTATGCGTATGGTTTCCATAGGTATAGAATAACCCCATATTTTCCGGCGTTCAATAGTATTTTGAAAACATATTGGATATAATTGCGTTATGGGTAAAACCTATGTGTTCGTAAACCAGAAAGGGGGAGTGGGAAAAACCACTTCGGCGCTAAATATCGGCGCGTATCTTGCGGAAGAGGGGAAGTCGGTTCTCCTGGTGGATTTTGATTCCCAGGCCAACCTCTCCAGCGGGATCGGCGTCAATTCCCCCAAACCCGGGGTTTACGAGCTGATTTCCGGGAAGGCCCCGGTGGAAAAGACGATTCGGAACACCCCGGTAGCCGGACTCCAGGTTATTCCCGCCAGCATCGATCTTTCCGGGGCGGCGGTGGAGCTGATCGAGCAGGATGATCGGGATTTTTTCCTCAAAAGGGCTCTGGAACCGGTTCGCGGCCGCTACGACTACATCCTTATCGACTGCCCTCCCAGTCTGGGGGTGCTTACCCTGAACGGCATGACCGCCGCCAACGCGGTGCTTATTCCCATGCAGTGTGAATATTTCGCCATGGAGGGGCTTTCCCTTCTGCTCAAGACCATCAAACGGATTCAATCCGGCCTGAACCCCTCCCTGGATATCGGGGGGATCTTCTTTACCATGTACGATCCCCGCACCCGGCTTGCCCAGGACGTGGTTAAACAGGTAAGCGCCTACTTCAAGAGCAAGGTATTCAGCACAATCATCCCCCGGAATGTCCGGCTTTCCGAAGCCCCCTCCCACGGCCTTCCTATCTCGCTGTACGATCCCCAGTGCGCCGGCGCCAGGGCTTACCGAAGCCTTGCCGGTGAGGTCTTAAAGCGTGGCGCTTAAACGGGGCCTGGGGAAGGGGTTGGACGCCCTGCTCCCCATGGAGGGAGAGGCCGGTTCCCCGGATTCCCCGCTTTACAACCAGGAGGCGGGTCCGTCTTTCATACCCTCTTCCGGGGAACTCGTCGTTCCCCTGGACAAACTCAGATCCAACCCGGACCAGCCCCGCAAGCGTTTTGAAGAGCCGGAACTACGGGAGCTTGCCGATTCCATCAGGGAACACGGGATCATAGAGCCGATTATCGCCGAGGCTGACGGGGAGGGCGCTTATACCATTGTTGCCGGGGAGCGGCGTTTCCGGGCCGCCAGGCTCGCGGGGCTTACCGAAGCGCCGGTGATCGTCCGATCCTACTCCGCCAACGAGCGGATGCTTATTGCCCTTATCGAGAACATACAGCGCACCGATCTTAACCCCATTGAGGAAGCGGAAGGCTACAAAAAGCTGATGGAATTTACCGGCCTTTCCCAGGACGAGGCTGCCGCCAAGGTTGGGAAAAACCGTTCCACCGTGGCAAACTCCCTCAGACTCCTCAAACTGCCGGAAGCGGTCCGCCAAAGCCTTGAAAAGGGGGAGCTTTCCCCGGGGCACGCCCGATCCCTCCTCTCGGTGAACGAAGAAGCGGCCCAGGACGCCCTGTACCGGGAGATCCTGGCAAAGGGGCTTTCCGTCCGGGAGGCGGAAAGGCGGGCCGTCTCCCTGAAGGGCAGGAAAAAAGAACCGGGAGAGGGAGAAGCCGCCTCCGGGGAAGAAAGATCCGTCGCCGTCGCCACCCCGGCAAAACGCCCCCCGGAACTGGTGGACATAGAAGAGAAACTGATCGAAAAATTCGGCACCAAGGTGGCTATCGCCGGGGATCTGGGCAGGGGCAGCATCCGTATCGATTACTACTCCATGGAAGATCTGGATCGGCTTTACAATCTGTTCCTCCCCCGCTGATCCTCCGGCTAAGAACTCAACAGGCAACTTTCCGGCCACGATTTACGGGCTGCCGCCAAAGCGGGGTTTTGGGCGAGGGGCGGCGTATTTTTCGCTATCAGGACGAATATTTGCATGAGGCGCTTGACCTTTTTCGAACTATGGGATAGATTGATATTCGTGGAAACCAGAAAGAGCGCCCTTTTACCGGCCCCGCAGCTTGAACGCCAAGGAATTACATTACCCCCCCCCCCCCCCCCCCATGTTTATCGTATAACGTGGCTCTTCCGGAGCCAAACCATACCGCCACATACAGCGCATCAGTCTCTTCCCGGTACGGGAGGCATCCCATACTATAGTGAGGAGTAGGGAGTACAGAATACAGAGTAGGAGTATAGAATACAGAGTAGGGAGTACGGAGTGTGGAATGTAGAGTATAGAATACAGAGTATAGATTACGGGCTCCCGCCGGAGCGGGGTTTGGAGGGGAGGCCATATACGCCCGGAAAGGAAGGAGGGAAGAAAGAGATAAGGCAGGGTTTTAGCAGGGGCCTGAGCCCCTGATTAAAACAAAAGAGGAACCCCGGAGACGGTTACATCTTGGCGGATCGGCCGTATCCGGGGTAAAAGCTAGATACACAAAAAGTATAACGCTTTTTTTGTATTTAGTCCTCTTTTGATTGGCCTTTCGTTGGGAAGGCCGAGTTTACGTGAAGGAGGACTCTATGAAGAGGAAGAGTCTGCTTTTTGGTTTACTGGCGGTACTGTCCG
>JAISWN010000254.1 GCA_031271075.1 Treponema sp. | reverse complement strand
TCCTCGTCATACTCGGCCCGGATGGTAAGCATCAGGCGGCCTTCGCTGGCCGACACGCCGAAGGCTTCCCCGCCCGCCTTGATACCGACTACGGTACCCATCACCAGCCCCCGGTACTCCGCCGCCTTCGTAAATCCGGGCAGGCTCCGGACAAGTTCCGCCATGGCAAGGGAGGGGTTGCGCCCGTCTTCCGGCTGGCTGGCGTGGCAGGGGACGCCCGTCAACCGGATGATCACGCCGGTGGAAGCGCAGCAGGTCACCCCGTCCTTCACGCCCACCGCGTGTTCCGGCAGCCCCGGGGCGTTGTGGAAGGCAAAAATTTCAGCGATCCCCGCCTCATCCATCAGCGGCGCACATTCCGCGGCCCCTTCGCCGGTCTCCTCCGCGTGCTGGAACACGAAATAAACGTTTTTGTCCGCGCCCTTCCGGTCAATTTCCAGGGCGAATCCCGCCAGAGAGGCGCTGTGGCCGTCGTGGCCGCATTTATGGGAAATACCGGGGAATTGGGAGCCGTAGGGCAGGTCTATGGTTTCATCTATGGGCAGGGCGTCAAATTCCGCCCGGAAGGCGATGTTCGGCCTGTCCGCGCCGGCCCGGTAAAGCGCGTAAAACCAGCGGCCCTTTTCAACTATTTCAAGGGAAGTGTTTTCCCTCAAAAAACCGATCAGACGCTGTTTGGTCCACAGTTCCCGGCAGGCCAGTTCGGGGCGCCGGTGCAGCTCGTGGCGCAGCTTTACCACCTTCTCCAGAATGTCTTTGTCCATAGGGCTTTCCCCCTTCGTTGCTTGTTTCCACTTTACAAGCTTACCCGAAAAACGCTTCCCCTGAGAACATCGTTTCCCGCGCCGCTTTCACCGCCCCGGTTTTCGGCGCTGATGGTTCCGCCGTGGGCGCGGACGATGGCGGCGGCGATGGCAAGGCCGATTCCTGCCCCGCCGGTACTGCGGCTGCGGGATTTGTCGGAACGGTAGAGGCGCTCAAAAATATGGGGAAGATCGGCCTCCGGTATGCCCATGCCCGTATCGGCAATGGAAATTTCCCAGCGCAAGGGAGGGGGCGTTGCGGGGGGAGCGCCCCCCGCAGAGGGGGAAGCGGAGGACCGCAGGGCCGGAGCGGGGGGGAGACTTCCCCCTCCTTCTTCGACGGTGATAGTTATACTACCCCGGCCGGTGTATTTTACCGCGTTGGAAAGAAGATTAACAAACACCTGTTTAAGCCGGTCGTAGTCGGCGGTAACGGGGCTTTCCCGAAGCTTTAAGTTTATTTCTAGTCCCTTTTCGGCCGCCGCCGCCCTGAACTGCTCCGCCGTTACCTGCAACAGTTTTGCCAGATCAAAACCGCTCTTATTGAGGCTTATGGTTTCCCACTCAAGATTGGTCAGGGTGTTTAGATCCTGTACCAAGCCGCTAAGCCGTATGATCTCTTCATGACAGCTTTCAAGCCGTTCCCTTCCGGGTTTATAAACGCCGTCAATCATGGCTTCAATTTCTCCCTGCAAACAGGTAAGGGGGGTTCGCAGTTCGTGGGCTATATCGGAGCTGAGTTGTCTCTGGCGGCGTTCTCCCTCTTCCAGTTCCCCGGCCAGTTCGTTGATTGACCGGGCGAGTTCCGCCAGCTCTCTGGTTTTATACCGGTCCTCTATTCTGATAACCAGCCGCTGGGGGTTCATCGCCCCGGAGTATGCCTTTGCCAACTGCCGGGCGGCACCGGCGGATTTATTGACGGGCCGGGATATGGCGCGGGCAAGGGCTATGGAAATACCGATACTGAAAAGGATGAGGATGAGCCCGGCAATGAGGAGGAGCCGGTTAATGGCGGTTAGAAATTTTGTTTCCGTTTCGCTGTAAAAAAAGGGGCCGTAGGTTTCGATGGTTACGGTTCCTACGGTTCTGCCCGAGTATGTTACCGGGTATTGCCGGATCTGCAGCGCGCCGTCCAAGCGGAAGCGTTCTTCCATGCGCCCGGCTATGTCGTTTAACACTTCCGCGCATTGCTCCATATCGCAGGAACGGGCGTCCCACACCAGGTTGCCCTGCCCGTCTTCCACGGTAACGATATACCCTTGGTGAACAAAGTACATTCCCATTGCCTCTATGGAAAGGGCGTCAAAACTCCCCGTTCCGGGCCGGTACTGATCCGCCATGACCCTGACAATTTCTTTGCTTTTTTCAGCGATGTTTTCCTTGATCAAGCCGGTGAAGATAAGGCCGGTAAAGATATTGATTGTGAAGGTTAGAAGCCCCAGGGCAAGGCTGATAAAGAGGGCGTAGGTAAGGGCCAGGCGGTTTTTCAGGCTGATGGTCACGGGCCGTCTCCCATGCCGTAACTTTTTAAAAGCGATACAATAGAGTTGTTTGGAAACTGAAGTTTCCGAACAAATTCCGCTGAAAACAGCAAAATGCAGGGCATTTTGCAGCGCTCCATGACCGGGAAAGTGCCTTTCATCCCGGTAATCTATTGCTCCTCTTTGACGATCTCTATTTTGATTACCTCGTTCTGTTCCGGTTCCTCCCGGGGAGGCACCGTAACTTTGAGGACGCCGTTCCTGAACACCGCCTTTACCTTTTCCTGGGCGTATTTATCCTGCGGGACATAGTATTTCTGTTTTTCGATATCCTTCATTTTGAGCCGCCGCTTGAGGTATCGCAGGTTTTCTTCACCGCCCCCTTCCTGTTGAAACACCCTGTCCCCCTCCGGTTTCGCGAAGACGGAAGGACCGGCGGAAGGCAGGGACGCGGAAAAGATCATGTAATC
Organism: Treponema sp.; assembly: GCA_031271075.1. GTDB lineage: Bacteria > Spirochaetota > Spirochaetia > Treponematales > Breznakiellaceae > JAISFT01. The sequence goes on along the minus strand of JAISWN010000254.1, from coordinate 90 downwards.
CCCCTGAAAGGAAAGACTGATGTCTTTTTCGTCAAAGCCCGCCAGGGCAAACTCAAAGCCAAGGCTCCGGTCTCCGCTCATGTAGATATT
>JAISWN010000139.1 GCA_031271075.1 Treponema sp. | reverse complement strand
AGGGTCAACTCTATCTCCCCGGCCTTTCCGTCCAACACAAAGGAGGCTTTGGCGTCCCGCGCCGAGGCCTCGTAGGTTCCCCGGAAGCCTTCAAAGGATAACTCCCCGGTATCGCCGGTAAGGATCTGTTCCTCTGTCCGCCACTCTTCCAGGATTTTGGTTTTCAGCGCGTGGTAAGCGGGTTTGGCGCTGTTGTCCTCCCGCAGTAATCCTGCGGGCGCCTTGAGCCACCGGCCGTCTATGGGGCACCATGTGGTAAGGGCTTCCACCGAAGGATGGGAGAAAAGAATCTCATATAATTCCAAAAACTCCCGGGCCTGGCGCTCTTCCCCTTCCGGGGTGCTGGGCCACGAGTCAACCTGCCAGTCGTTGAGATCCACGATATGGCCCGGCATCAGATCCCCGGAAATAAGCGTGTTTTCGGTAAAATGCAGGGGCAGACCAAAATGGGAAAAACGGTCCAAAACCTCCCGCAATCTTTCCCGGCCCCAGTAACCCTGGTGCTGATGGGACTGTATGCCGATCACGTCAATGGGGGCTCCCGCCTGCAAACATCCGTCGATAAGAATTTCATAGTCCATGGATGTGTTAAAATCATTGATTACCAGAACGGCATCGGGGTTGGCCCGGCGGGCGGCGGAAAACACTTCCCTGATAAGTTTTACCCTTCCCATTTCCCTGCATATCCGGGTAATGGCGTTGTCGTATTTATCAAAGATCGGCATGATGACCGCCTCGTTGATCACGTCCCAGCGATTGATAAGCCCTTTAAAGACCCCCACATCCCGCTCGATCCGGGCGATTACCCGTTTCAGAATCTCCCCGTTGGAATATTCCATCAGCCAGGGGGCGCAGGAAGTGTGCCAGCAGAGGGGGTGGCCTTTGGTGATAATGTTTCTTTCGGCAAACCACTTGGCCGCCGCCAGGGTCCGCGCCTGGTCAGGCTTTCCTTCCTCTGGCTCATAGCGGCCCAGGTAAAAAGGCAGGGTAGCGTAATTGTTTAGCGTAAAGATCTTTTTCAGCCGGTCCCGGATGGGGGCCGCTTCTTCCGGCGAAAGGGGGGCGCCGTCCGGCTTGCCTCCTGCCAGCTCCACCGCGTCGAAACCGCCGCAGCCAAAGAGAAATTCATGGCCGGTTTGCCTGATTTTTACCGGCTCCCTGACAAGGGAAGCCCCGTTTCTGTAACGCAAGCGCAGTTTTGCCGCCGATTTACGGTGGCTGTAATTCCCTGCCCGCATAAAACCTCCTCCGTATCTTCCTCATAAAAAACTGTTTAGCCTTTACAAGCTGCGAGGGTGCAAAAAAAACGTTCCCGGGGAGCAGACGTGAAAACCGCCGGCGCCCGGGAACGGAATCTTTCCGCGGCTACTATCTTTTGATAACCCGGTCGGAGGACGCCTTAAAGCTGTTCAGCTTTTCCGCGCTTAACTTTTTAAGGGCGTTGTTGTAACGGTCTTCCAGTTCTTTAAGCACCGCCGCCGCCGGCTCGTTGTAGCCGTTAGCGAAGAGCCGAAGGTACACTTCGCGGTACACAAGACCTTCCACGCTGACCTCCGAATCCGGGGAAGGCAACAGCAGCAGCTTCTGGGGGACATTGGCGAATTCCGCAAAGCCTTTGGCGGTGGGCTGCTTCTTTGCCAGGGCCACGGCCTGGGACCGGTAGGGGATATAGATACCCTCTTCGTACATTTCCGCCATGTTCTCGTCGCTGTAGAAGAATTTAAAAACTTCCATGGACTTTTCCGGATTCTTCCGCGCCGTGGTACTGACCGCCAGAAGATTGGTGGCCTGCACTATTTCCTTGTACGAAGAACCGGCAGAGGTAAAGGCGGGCACGTCGATTACCTGCCAGTTAAAATTGGCGGGGAACTGGTCTTTGTACACCGCCACATCAAAACTGACGCCGGGGATCATGCCCACCCGGCCCGCGGCGAACTGGGCCCGCATCTGGTCCGCGTCAAGGTTCTCATAGCCGGGAAACACGCTCCCGTCGTTGATCATCCCCAGGATAGCGGAAACCATGGGCGTGTGGGCTGAAAAATTGTACTGGAGCTTGTCGTTGTCAAAGACCCCGATCCCCGTATTCGTGCCGCTGGGGAAAAGGTAATAGGAGGTAATGGTCCAGGGGCTCTTGAGGCCCAGAACAAAACCAAAAGACTGGCCGCTTCCCTTGGCGGTAAGGGTCTTGGCGCATTCCCGCACCTCGTCCCAGGTCTTCGGCATCCTGGTTATCCCCGCCGCGTCAAAGAGGTCTTTGTTGATAATAAACTTGTAGGTGGTTACGCTGTACGGGAGGGTATAGGCCTTCCCGTCCCAGGTATGCAGGTTGGGGATAAGTTCCCCCTTGTACTGATCCACCAGGGCCTGGCCCCCGGGAAGCTCGGCCAGAGGAACCGCCAGGCCGGCGTTCACAAAGTCGGTAAAAGTTTTCCCGTCCTGCCGGAACAGTTCCGGGGCTTCACCGGCCTGGAGGGCAATCAGGATGGCATCGCTGAAATTGGTACCGTACACGTTGTTCTCAATGTTGATACCCAGTTCCTTTCCCCTGCCGGCGTTAAACCGGGCAACCTGGGCGTCCCGCAGGACCTTTTCGTGGGCGTTATCCGTCCATACCCGGATAGTGGTAACACCAGCTTCCGCCTCTTTCTTGGCGCCGCCAAACAGGGGCAAAACCGCCAGCAGCATAAAAAAAACCACCGACAAAACACAAACCGCTCTTTTTCCCGTCATGAGAACTCCTCCGTCTTGAAAATATACTCTAAAACCCACACTGGGTTTTTTTCAAAATTTGGCGTTCTGAAAAGGCGCACCCTTATCCCTTTACCGATCCGCTGGTCAGGCCGTCAATAAAATAACGGTTAAAAATAATATAAATAACGATCATGGGGATCATGGAAAGGGCCGTACCGGCCAGCATCAAATTCCAGGACGAGGCGGCCTCGCCTGAGCTTTTTAGATTTATCACCCCCACCACCAGAGGCATGCGGTTCGGGTTGGAAAGGGTAAACACCATGGGCAAAAGGTAATCGTTCCAGGAACTGCGGAAGGTAAGAATTCCAACCGTGGCTATCACCGGTTTACAGAGGGGGGAGATGATATGCAGGAATATCTGAAAGAAAGAACAGCCGTCCACCTTGGCCGCCTCGTCAATTTCCCGGGGAATGGAATCCACGAAACCCCGGGAGATAAATACATTGGTGGTGTTCACCGCGAAGATCCTGATGATGATAACCCCCCACAGGGAACGGTTCATGTTTACTACTTTTGCGATCATCAGGAGGGGATAGAGGGTAAGGCTCCCCAGGGAAACAAACATGGAACTGAGGATCATGTAGTACAGAAACTGTTTGCCGAAAAAACACCCCCGGGAAAACACGTAGCCGCATACCGTGCTGGCGGTAATAACCCCCGCCACGATAAAGACGGACATGAAAATACTGTTGTAGGTGTACTGTTTGAAATTCGCCAGTTTCCATGCCTGGACATAGTTGTCAAACACAAATTTCGAGGGTATGACCCGGTTCCCGG
>JAISWN010000241.1 GCA_031271075.1 Treponema sp. | reverse complement strand
CTCCACCACCGCGGCGGCGCACTCGTCGCAGGAGGATTCTATGCCCAGGATCTTCACCTTTTCACTCCTCATTCCGGGAGATCCCGGCGCCGGAACCGCTTATGTAACGGGAAACGGTGGTCAGGGAATAGCCCTGCCCGATAAGCTCCGGGTAGAGTTCCGTAAGGGTCTCCGCAAGTTCCCCCGACCAGGTGTGGCCGATCATCACCGCGCCGCCCTTCTCCCCGGCCCTGGCAAGGCCCTGGCGGACAGAGCGGATCATGGATTCTTTTTCCTGAATATTGTCCAGAAACACATCCCGCTCCCCGATTTTTAATCCCAGGCCTTTGGCGGCCAAGGGGGCCGCTGTCTCGGCGGTGGTTCTTGAATCCAGGAAATATATGTCATATTCCCGGCAGAAGGCAAGCACGGTTTCCATCATCTCCCGATCCCCGGTAATCCGGGAACCCTGGTGGTTGTTCATCCCCGCCACGGGACCCAGTTCGGCGATATTACGTCTCAGGGTCTCCCGCACAGCCGCCGGGCTCATCCCCAGGTAAAGGGCCCCCGGCCCGGGATCCTGCCCGCCGACGGCTTCCATGGGCTGGTGGAGGAATACTTCCTTCCCGGCGGCCCTGATACGCCGGGCGGCCTCCGCCGAATAGGGAAGCCCCGGCAGCACCGCGATAGTCAGGGGCCCGGGAAAGCGGAGAAAGGGCTCCAGGTCCCGGAGGTTGTTCCCCGCGTCATCGATCAAAAACACCAGGGTTCCTGAAACCTTGGCGTTTTTGGAAGCGGCCCCAAGGGATCGGGGCTGCGCCGCTGTCGCGGCAGGAGGCGGGGTTTCAGGCCGGGGCAAGGCCGCTATGGGTGTCGCTCCAGGGGGAACTGCGAGCCCTGCCGCCGGGGTTTCAGGCCGGGACGGCGCCGCTGCGGGGGCAGGAGGCGGGGCCGCTGTCGCGGCAGGCGGGGCGGAAATTCCGGTTCCCCGCGCCCCGGCCGTAGCGGGGGAAGGATCAGGGGAAAAGGGGCGGCGGAATAAGCTCAGCCCCGCAAGGACAAGGCCGGCCAGGATGATAAAGGCGCCGGCACATAGCAAAAGGGGAAGCGGCCCGGCAGAGCCGGGTTTCCTGGTTTTCCCGCTTCTTTTCCGCGGGGGCGCGTTTTTCTTCCGCCGTCCGCCGGTTTTGGCGGCCCTGCCCCGGCCGGAGTCCTCCTTTGGGTCCCGGCTTTTGGCCGGCCTTTTCTTTTTCATCTGAATAGATCATCGGTAACTATTCAGCCGCCTGTGGGGGATAGGCTTATTCCTCTGTATCTCCGTGGAACTCCGTGCTTATCTTTAATATCTGAAAAGAGGTATACTTGAGACAGGGAGAACCTTATGGCAATAATGACGGCTGAAGAAGCGGCGGAATGGGGAAAAACCCTGAGCTTTGAGAAAGTTTGGGCGGCTTTCATGGAGACCGACAGGAAAATGGTGGAAGCCGAAAGGAAATACGCGGAAGCCCGGGCGGAAACCCGGGCAGAGATCGAAAGGCAAATAGCGGAAACCCGGGCGGAAACCGAAAGGCAAATAGCGGAGACCAAAAAGCAAACGGCGGAAATCCGGGAGGAGACCGAAAGGCAAATAGCGGAGACCCGGGAGGAGACCGAAAGGCAAATAGCGGAGACCAAAAGGCAAACGGCGGAAATCCGGGAGGAGACCGAAAGGCAAATAGCGGAAACCCGGGCGGAAACCGAAAGGATAATGGCGGAGACCGAAAGGCAAATAGCGGAGACCAAAAGGAAAACGGCGGAAGCCGAAAGGCAAAGGGCGGAGACCCGGGCGGAGACCGAAAGGCTAATGGAGGAGAACACCAGGAAAAGGGTGGAAACCGAAAGGATAATGGCGGAGAACGCCAGGAAAAGCACAGAACTCGACAAAAAAATCGACAAAATGGTGGAGACGGTCGACAAAATGGGGAAAAGGGTGGACCGGGTAACAGCCAATGTCGGCGGGCTGAACCGTTCCATGGGGGAGCTTATCGAAACGCTTATCGCCGCCCGCCTGTGGGAGAAATTCCCCCACTACGGCCTTACCCGCGCCTATCAGCGGGTCCCGCTTTACGATGAAAAGAGCGTGGTAAAAACAGACATTGATATTCTGCTCGTCAATACGGTTATGTGTATGGCCGTTGAAGTAAAACACGAACTTAACCATAAGGAAGATGTAGACCACCATGTAAGACGGATGGCTCTTATCCGGCAGTATCCGCCGGAACTGGTGAACGGCAAACAACTGTTAGGTGCGATGGCCGGGGGGGTTGTTGACCCCGATGTAAAGGATTATGCCTATAAATCCGGTTTTTTTGTACTCGAACTTACCGGGGAATCTGTTCATCTGATTACGCCGCCTGAAGGTTTTAAGCCCAAAGAGTGGTAATGAAGCGGGATAAGAGATAATGGGAGGGGGAAGTACGAACGGAAATCACCCTGGTCAACATCAGGGATCACATCAGGGATCAATACGATGCGGATCGGGGATATATGCCCCCGGAGCAAGTCAGGCGGTTTACGGTTAACGCCGTGGTGGATGCGGACCTGCGCTCCGATGGCGCGTGGACCCGTCATGGGCGAGGAAATCCGGTAAAAGCTGGCTCTGCGGGTGAAAAACACCGGTGAAACCACCGTCGCCGGAGGGGGTGTCGGTCACCGTGACGCCGGCCGCCAATCCACTCCTCACTCAAAAAAGCCCGTGACGTTCCGTCTGGTCCGGGGTTAAAAATTCCTGTGCGTTTATCCTGCCCGCCGCCGCAGACAACTTGACATTCTTTCCTAAAGGGGTAATATATAATCTCTTCATGGGAATATAAAACAAGCTGGGAGGATAAAAACGAAAACCCTGGAACGGTTCGGTCCGCTTGGGATCGTGGTAAGATTCGCGGTTATCGCGCTTGTAACTTTGTCCTTCTCTTCGTGTTACAAACATTACCGGATAACCATCGGGCTCTCCCAAACTATTGCCGGGTATTACAATATCTACCCTTCAATCGAGGTGGATATTGCCGCCGTGCCGGCAAGTCTCGCGGACGAGATAAAGGCTGCCGGGGTGGAAGCTTACTTTGCCCCGGGCGGCGCCCTTAGGACAGAAGTGATTCCCCATACGCTGCGTTTCTCCGAGGAGATCACCGCCCCGGTTACCCTGAACTACCGGGATATGGAGTGGAAGAAATGGGTCAGGAAAAAGCCGGAAAAATTGTTGATCATTGTGAACCTGCCCTACTCCGAGGAGATGAAGGCCGCCGACAAGCGGATGCTGACTTTGGACATAAAGGAACGGTTTATCCAGTGGGAGGATATTTACTTCGAGATAAGCCCCACGCAGATTGCCGAAGTAAGAGTTAAGCCGGTGGATCCCAGGGAGCCTGAGGCCCGGTTTATTCAAACGAATAAATAGCAGGTCCCGGAACCGGGTTTAAACACTTTAGTATGATCGGGTTCCGGAGCCGGCCCAGAGGGAAGCCCTATGCGTTTTGAACAGTTTTTGCACTGGAACAACGGCCAGTTCCTGCAGCCCCATCATTTTCAGTACCTCCAGCGGGTTACCGCCAGCTACAACCGGCTGAACCGCTGTTTTTCCCTGCCCTATATCGACGGTTTAATTGACTTTGAGCTTGACGCCGAGGCTCTCACGGGGCTGCGCGTGGTGGTGAAGCGTTTTTCCGCCATCATGCCCGACGGCCTGGAGCTGAGCGAGCCGGGGAACTGCATCCTTAAACCCCTGGATCTTGCGGAGGCCCTGAAGAGTTACCCTCCCGAGCTGACCGTCAGTATCGCCGTGCCCCACTGGTCGGAACTGGAGGCCAACCTGGCCGGCGAGTCCCAGACGGAGGCCAAGAAGATCTACCTGGTCAAGGAGAATTCGGTTCGGGACGAAAATTCGGGGGATAACGAGATCACGGTGATTACCCGGAAGATCAACGCCCGGCTGATTACCAACCTGGACGATACGGCGGACATGCAGGTTCTGCCCATCCTGCGGCTCAAGATCGTGGCCCATGAATCTTCCGTCCGGGTAACGGTAGACGAGAAGTACATTCCCCCCTACGTACTCCTCAGTACCGACAGTTCCCTGTTCAGTATGGTCTACAACCTTCTGGCGGATACCCGGCGCTGCCGGGACAAGGTGCTGAACACCCTGACTTCGATACGGTTCAAGCCGGAAAATTTTTCCGGGATTGACGCGTATAACGCCCTGATGCTCCGGGTGCTGAACCTCTACGAAAACCGGCTTTCCCGGCTTCTGGGTCCGGGGCGGATCAGCCCCTTCGGGCTCTACGTGGAACTGAGTTCCTTCCTGGCGGAACTTATGGGGATCAACCCGGTCAACGACATCCGGGAGATCGGCGAGTACATTCACTACGATTCGGCCCCTCGGTTTATCACGGTGATCAACGATATCCGCTCCTTTATCGCCGCCGAGGGGGGGGTTGCCTACAACCGGCTCAACTTTACCCCCATCGACGAGGGGGCCTATCTCTACGCCGCCCTGAGCATGGAAAATATCGTCCAGGCCGGGGACATCTACCTGGCTATCCATACGGATACGGATGACCGGACGACGGCCGAGGCCCTGGAACAGGGGGATACCTTCAAACTGATCAACCCGGGGGCCAAGAACGTCCGGGTTCGGGGTATAAAGCTTTCCGAACTGCGTTACCCCCCCCGTTTCCTTCCGGTTTTAGGCCGTACCCAGTGGTTCAAACTGGAGCTTTCCGAATCTTCCCGGGTGTGGAACGAAATGTGCCGGGAAAAAGGGGTGGTCATCGACTGGGCCAAGGATCTTTTCCCCAACCTTGAGGCAAGTCTCTTTATAACCATAAGCGGAGGCGCCTGATGAATTCCCTGAGCGAACTGGAGAAGATCTGTAACCCTATCCTGGTCTGTATCTGCAATTACTGGCAGTATGTCCACAGAGGCAGCCACCCGGTCAAGGAAAAGTTCCAGGGAGACATCGAATTCCTCCTGGCCGATGCCCGGACAAAGGCCGCCAAGATCCCCTCCCTGTCCCGGGAGTACCAGAAAATCGAACATTCCCTGGTGTTCTTTATCGACTACATGGTTAAAGAGGGGAATTTCCCCTTCAGCCAGGACTGGCAGGTCATGGCCCGGCGTTACAACGAGCTTTCGGGGGACGAAAAGTTTTTCGACCTTATGGAAGAAGCCCTCATGGAGGAATCCCCCGACGCGGCAAGCCTCTACTACCTGATGCTGGGCCTGGGTTTCGAGGGGGTGTACCGCGGCAACCCCGAGTATCTGGAAGACGCCCTTAAACGCTGCGGGGAAAAATCCCCCGAAGTCCTGGATATCCAGAGCGAATCCCTGGTAAACATTTCCCTGGAAAAGAGGCGGCTTGCCCCCCGGCGTCCCGGCTTTGTCAAGGCTGTCTGGGGAATCCTGATCTTTTCCGCCTTCTTTGCCCTGATCTCCCTCCTGGTAAACCTGATCAGTTTCGGTAAGGCTACTTCCGAGTACCGGGAGGCTCTTTCCCGGGTGGAGAAGAACTCTATTCCCGGTTCCCTCGAATCTCCTTCACCCTGAGGATACCCAAGATGAAACAACTGTTTGGCTACATTCCCCAACTCCTTAGCCTGGTTCGCACCAATAATAACGCCAAAATCATTTCCATCATCATGGTGGTGCTGATCTTTCTGATCGTCGGCATTCCCCTGATACAAAGACTCAAGCGGCGGCAGATCAAAGAAAAGGAAACCCGGAACATCGTTAAGGATCTGATGGTCTGGCGGCACGTGGCCCAACTGGCAAAAGGCGGGGAGGATCAAAACAAGGCGAAAAACCTCCTTTCCGACCGGATCGAGGAGATAAATTTCCTCCTAAACCAGGGTTTCGCCCTGCCGGCCCAGTACAAACGGAAGCCCTACGATCTCCCCTGGTACATCCTTCTGGGTGAACCCCGATCCGGAAAATCCTCCTTCCTCGGTAACAGCGAACTTGAGCTTATCCCCTCGGCAAAGGAGGAGAACCCCGCCTCCAGCGACGGCAAGGACAGCCTGCCGGTGCGGATGTGGATGGGGGCCAAGGCGGTGGTCTGCGATATTTCCGGCCATGTGTTTTTTGACCGCTGGCTGGACGGTTCCAGCGCCGAGTGGAACTACATTATCCAGCAGCTCTACCGCAAGCGGAGGAAACGGCCCCTGGACGGGATCATCCTCACCATTCCCGCGGACGCCATCCTGGCGGACGACGACGTGCTTTCCCAGAAAAAAGCGATCCTCATGGCTACCGAGCTTTCCCAGCTTTTCCATACCCTGGGCATGTACCTGCCCTGCCAGGTGGTGGTAACCAAACTGGACATGGTGGACGGCTTCCGGGAGTACATCATGACCCTTCCGGAGGAGATGCGCCACCAGATCCTGGGTTTCTCCAACAATACCCGGCTCTACAGCACCGACCGTTTCAGGACCTTCTGGGACGCCCTCCTGCAGCGCCTGCGGATAGGCTGCAAGAAAAGCATGATCTCCCATGAACTGGGCCAAAGGCTCTCCGGGCTTTCCAGCCGCATGGATGTAACGGGCAAGATATACCTCTTCCCGGAGAATTTCGCCACCCTCTACAAGAACCTGGATATATACCTCAACACCCTCTTTAGCGAGAATAACTTCCACGGTTCCCGGAACATGATCTTTGAAGGCATCTTCTTTACCTCCTCTACCGATCTGGGGGTTACCATGAGCCAGGGGCTTGCCGCCCTGGCGGAAAAGCGGGTGGATGAATTCCCCCTGACGGGGGAGAAACCCCTTAGCCCCCGTTCCTATTTTACCCGGGATCTGCTGAACAAGCTTATCTTTACCCCCTCGCCCAACGCGGTTCTTACCCCCCAGGAGGAGGCCCGGCATTACATCCCCCTCTACGCGGCGTCGGCGGCCTTACTCCTGACCGGGGGCGTCTGGCTGGGAACAGGGATACTGGGGCACGGGGACCTCAGCATGGACCTTGCCCCGGCGGCGGAATATTACCGGAGCCTGGATGAATCTTTTAAAAATAAGGTGCCCCTGAACAACCCCCTGATTGTCCAGGACTCCCCGGGCTCCTATGTGGTGGATTCCGGTTTAGTCCGGGGGCTCGGCGTCCCCCTGTCCAAGGTCCAGTATTTCTACCAGATCTATTCCTCCCGGGAGCAGAAGCATATAGCCCCCTGGGGTTTTAAACTCGCTTCCCTGTTCTTCTTCGGCCCCGATCCCAATATGGGCTACGGGAAACGGGCCTTTGTCCACGATCAGATTTTTGGCGTCATGGTCAGAACCCCGGTTATCAGAAACGTGGGGAACAAACTACTGGAACAGCAGAACACCCCGGTAGTGTTGGACCAGGTAACCCGGAACGCCATACACTCTTTTTTACTCTTTAGCCAGTTAAGCGATGTTGATTACAGCCGCATTGTAGCCCTGAAAGAATTTAATATTCCGGATATGATCAGCTACCTGATCCCCGATATTTCCCCGGAGACCCTGGGGCTCCTGAATACATTCCTTCCTCGCTACAACCGGCGCCATACCTTCTCCATGGATGTGGCCTACCTGGATTCTCAGGAGTATATCCACTCATGCCAGGCGGCAATGGGTATTATGCTCTCCACCTGGGAAAGGCTGATTACCTACCCTGGTTCCATGTATGGGAAGATCAAGAGCATCGTGTTAATTTCCCAGCGCCTTAACGCCAATTACTCGCGGCTTAACCAGATTGCCGCCGAGGTACGCTGGGTGGAAACCATGAGCCAACTGCGCCGGCTGGTAGCCGAATGGAAGGCCCTGACCCTTTCCCAGACTGAGCTTACCAACTCAGGGCGGGCGCTTTTCGACGATATCCTCCAGGTAAAGGCGGCGGCGGCCATAATCAGGAGTTTTTCCCTGGCCGGCGCCCTGACCGGGGGAGGCACGGGCGGGCTGGGGACGATTGATATTTTCAGCGACAACCACATCAACGATTACCTCTTCCAGCCAGGGATCCTCAGTGTCGCTCGGATTGAATACTCAGGCCTCTTTAACGGCGACATGGATTACCTTGAAAGCGTGATTGGGTCTATCCGTTACAGTAATACGAATCTTGCCGTTCTGGGACGGATAAGCAAACTGCGGATGGATTTTTCTTCGACCTTTTCCCGGGATCTGGAAGGTTTACAAAACGTCGCCCAGACCCTGCGTAACAGCGATCTGATGAGCCGGAAGATCAGCGACGATCCCAAGGAGACCCAGTCCTTCTTCTCCGTGGCGGAACGGATAATCGGTCTTGCCTCCGCGCCGGATCTGATCGATCCCGCCTCTCTCCAAAAATCCGAATTTCTCGGGAACTGGCAGCGGCTCCAGGCCGGTATCCAGTCCTCCTCCGAGGCCTTCGAAAATTACGTAAAACCCTTCGCCGAAAACGACCGGGTGCTTTTCCTGTCCCAGGGCCAGCGGGGCATGATGCAGGCCCTGGCGGCGGTGAACCGCTACACGGTGCTGGAGTCGGGGATGGCGATCTTTTCTTCCACTGAGCCCCAGATCGCCGCCTTTGTCCGGGCCAACGCGAAGGACGACAATATCTTCAGCCTTTCCAGCCAGGCCCTGGGGGTTCTCCTGGGGGATCTGGTCTACGACAAGAGCTACGATCCCGTGGTGGTTAAGGGCCTGGTGGCCGACCTGGTTTACTTTGCCGAACTGGTGGCACAGTACCCCAACCCCCAGATGCGGGAGAGTTTCGGTTATTTCCGGGAATTCCAGGCTTTCAAATCCTACCTGGATCACTACATTGACTACTGGGGGAATTTCCCCGAACGGGCCTATCCCCCCCTAACGGACTGGGAGGAGTACCGTGCCCGGATGCGGGACTACCAGTCCTACCAGATCAACTCGGTTCTCCAGAGCCTCTACACCAAGGGGAAGGAGGTACTTTCCCAGGTAGACGAAGCCGTGCTGGACGAAGCTTCGATAAAACGGAAGAACGGCTATATCGCCTCAATGAACGACAAGATAGGCATCCTTTCCACGTTCTTTAACGAGAATACCAACCGGATGCTCTCCGCCTGGTCCCGGCTGCCCGCCGACCCGGAATCGGCCTTTAAGACCCTCCAGCAGGAGGAGCCCCAGGTCCTCAAAGATACCTACCTGATCGCCTATTCGGATGTCAAGGAACTGGCGGTGGGCTGGTGGAATGATTTTGCTGTCAACGGCTTTAAGATTCTACAGGACGTATACTACTCCAAACGGCTTGAGGAGTTCAGCCGGAGCCTCCCGGTCTTTAAGTCCTGGCCCTTCAGCGCCGACGCCCCGGTGGAGGGGGCTCTTACCGTCAAAGAGATGGGGGACATGGCCTGGCTCCTGGGGGAAATGGGCATTGACATCGCCCCCGTTGACGCCAAAGAACCCCAGGTGATCCTTGACATGCGGCGGAGCCTTTTCCAGGGGAACATCGCCAAAACCTGGGCCAAGACCCTGTACACTTTCGCTTCCGCCGCCGCCGACCGGCGCAAGCCTCTGACCTGGACGGTCAACCAGCCGCCCATTGAGCTCCAGAGCAAGCTTTCCGTTCCCGGCAAGATGCCCGCGGTAAACCGCTTCCGGTACATCGAGGTATCCGCCGGCCGGACCAGCCGGCGTTTTACCACCTACGAAAAGACCGAGACCCCCCTGGCCCAGGGGAACGCCGAGGAGAAGGAGATCCGGTTCCGTTTCTACGTCATGTCCGGCGATGTGGCCCCGGCCTTTGAATACACCCTAAGCCGGCCCTGGGTTGTCTTGTCCCTGTATTTGCGGAAAGACGGCGTGCTGGACGACCAGGGGAAGCGGTATATCCCCATCTACCTTTCCGATCAGACCGGGGAGTATGTCTACTTTATCAACCTGAGTTTCAGCGCCGATCTCCCCCCGGCGGAAGACTGGTACGAAAATGCAAACTGGCCGGATGTTACGGTAAGTGATGGTATGGTAGATGCGGTTCGTCCGGCCTTTAGCCTGCGGTAAAACAGTGCTTGCCGAAATGCCTCATTTCAAAAAGTAACTTTAGGGCTAGATGCATCATTTAGAAAAAAGTAACTTTAGGCCGCCGGTTCCCTCCCCGAAGAAGGGGACTGGGCGGCGATGGCCTCCCGC
>JAISWN010000028.1 GCA_031271075.1 Treponema sp. | reverse complement strand
GGCCAGATAGTCCTTGTTAAGGTATTTTGCCGTTTCCGCCAGCTTCTCAAAGCTCCGCAGGGCTGCGGGGAAGGTAGCGTATTTCGCCTTGTTGGCGGTGTACTGCTGGGGCCAGTTGGGCATGGCGGATTTGATGTAGTATTCCTCGGAAAGGAATATAAGCTGGCTGGTCCAGGTATCCTTGTAGGTTCCCAACAGGGCGGTATAGCCTGCGGCTTGGGCCTTGTCGCAATTGGCAAGGAATTCCTTCCAGGTCTTGGGGATCTGGAGGCCCAGTTCCTGATATATTTTTTTGCTGTACCATATAACGCCCCCCTGGGCCGAGTAGTCAACGGGGACCGAATAGAGTTTGCCGCCCACCGACGACGATGCCGCATACAGTGGATCCATCTTTGGAACATAGGAACTTAGATCAACGCAGTTCCGTTCGGGGTTAATGTCGTTTATTTTGGAGCCGGTGTTGAAAATAAAGAGATCCGCCATCTCCCCGGCGGCCAGGCGGGTTTTGACGATGGTTTCGCCTTCGGCGCCTCCCATGCGGATTTCAATTTCGGTCTTAATATTGAACTTCTTTTCGATGGCTTCAAAAATAAGCTTGTGTCCGTCCATCTGTGTATTTCTGGTCCACAAAACCGAAAGAGTTTCGCCGGAAGCGCCCGCAGCGGTTTCTCCGGCCGCTTGTCCCCTGCCGGAAGCAAAAGCTATAGTCCCGCATGTCAGCAGAACTACCAGGAACGACAATCCCTTTTTCATAATCGATCCTCCTCAATGAATAAATAAATGAGGGTATAAACCCTGCCCAATTATGGTATCCCTGGTTCTTCCCCCCCGAACATGGATGATTGAACAGTAAAAGCTTGAATATCCAGCAAAAAACTGTACAAGGGGGAATTCCCCAGGTATAATTTGAATTCATGCGGGTATCTCCATGAGGTTTAAGGTAAGGCTTTTTCTCATTTATTCCCTGCTGGTCGCGGCGCTGATCGTCTTTGCGGGCCTCATCTTTGGTTCCCTCAGTTATAGGCACTTTGAACAGGTGGCCTATCAGGAGATACGTGTTTTGGCGGAAAGCATTTCGAATCAGTTGGACGAAATAGTCCGCCCCATGGTGTTTATAACCGAATTTTTCTTATCCGACGCCAAATCCCTTTCGGCTATCAACACCCTTGGCCGCGTTCCCCAGCGTGAGGGAGGCCCCCGGTATATCGGGGAAGCGAAACGGGATATCTCATCCAACCTTCTGACATACGTGGCGGAGGCCAATTTTCACCGGGTAAATTACTTTAGTTCCCTGGGAGACATCCTTTCCAGCAACTACCAGCGGGATGTTGTGCCCGACGGAAGCGCCGATCTGAGCCGGTTTCACCAGCTTCCCCTGATCAACGCCGCCCAGGGGAAGCCGGTACTCCTCCCCCCTTACGCCGATCCCTGGGATCCGAAAGATCCCCAAAAGGTATTCGGCGTGGTACGGCTTGTTATGGGTAACGATATTTCCTCCTACCTGGAAGTCCAGAAACCCTACCGGGTTCTGGAGAATTTTTATACTCCCGACGCTTCCGGTTCCATCCGGGCCGGGATTGCCAACAGCCGGGGGGACATTTTTTTCTCGCAGTTTAACGAAAATGAGGAAAAGATCCTGTTGAGCTATCTTGATGAAGGAACCGCGCCGCCTATGGAATTCCGGGAGGAGCGCCGGCCGGGCCTGCTTTCTTTCCGCGCCGGTTCCGATATTGTGGCGGTTCAATATTCCCCCTACACCGATACTTACACCGCGGTGATGCGGACGGGAGCAAGCATGAGTTCATCCTTTGGATATATTACCCGAACGATAATAGGGCTCTGTTTCCTGGTCTGCCTCGTATCGGCCGGGCTTATCTACGCCCTTTCCCTAAAGGTTACCGCCCCCATAAACCGGCTGGCCGCGAAAATGGAGCTTACCAGCCTGGACAACATCACCCGGAGCATAAGTTTCGAGGACGCCAACGATGAATTTGTCTGGCTTTACCAGGCCTATAACCGGCTCCTCAAGCGCCTGAGCTTTTCGATAAACCAGGAAAAACAGATGAGCCTGCTCCATCTCCAGGCCCAGTTCGACACCCTTCAGGCCCAGGTAAATCCTCACTTCCTCTACAACGTCCTGAATGTTCTTTCCCACCGGGGAGTCATCAACGGAGACGGGGTAATCTGCGATATCTGCGAAAAACTCGCGGCCATGATGCGGTATTCCGCGGAGCTTTCTCGCCGCATGGTCACGATTCGGGAAGAGCTGGAATGTGTGGAACACTACCTTTACCTTTTAAAAACCCGGTATCAGCAAAAGCTTAGCTACCGCGTGGAGACGGATCCCGCCGAAACGGACCGGATGATCCCCAAGATGGTGATCCAGCCCCTCATCGAAAACGCCATAAGCCACGGCTTTAAAGACGGGGCGGGTATCATGGATATTGGCGTAAGGAGCGTTGTCGACAGGGAGAAGGGCCGCTGGTATATCGAGGTGAAGGATAACGGCAGCGGGTTTGGCGGCGGAACCCTGGCGGAACTGGAACAGAAGATGCGGGGCATCAGGCTTAGGGTAAAAAACGGCAACCGGAATCTGGAGATAGACATCGGCGGCATGGGGCTGCTCAATATCTACGCCCGTTTCTATATCATCTTCGGGGAGGATACGATCTTCAGGATAAGCAATCTTGAGAGGGGAGCCCTGATCACCGTCGGCGCCGGGGGGGTAGAGAAAAATGTATAAAGTTATTCTGGTTGAAGATGAGCCGGGGGCCGCGGAAAACATCCGGGACATTATCCGGCTCTACTGCCCCCGCTTTGAACTTGCCGGTTCCGCGGACTGCGGCGCGGAGGGCCTTGAACTGGCCCGGCGTTTAAGGCCGGATCTGCTTCTTACGGACATACGGATGCCCCGGATGGACGGCCTTGAACTGTTAAAGCATCTCCACGCGGAGCTTCCGGATCTTACGGTCATCATCATCAGCGGCTACCAGGATTTTGAGTATACCCGGACCGCCATGCAGCACGGGGCGGCGGATTATATCTTAAAACCCCTTACCCCTTCTGCCCTTAAATCCGCCCTGGAACGGATCATCCCCCTTCTGGATGAACAGATAGGCCGGAAACGGTTCTCCCTTGTCCGGCGGCTTTTGAACAACGGCGCTGTAGAAGAAGCAGGGGAACTGGGGAAGTATTTTACCGCCCCGGCCTATACCATGGCGGTAAGCAGGAAGAACGGCCTTCCCAGCCGTTTCTCAGGCGGCGTCTATAACCTGAA
>JAISWN010000361.1 GCA_031271075.1 Treponema sp. | reverse complement strand
ATCGCCGCCACCCTGCCCCTGACCCTCATGCTTTCGGTAACCAGGATGAGCGACATTTCCAATGTGCTTAACCGCCGCCTGCGGATACCTTACAAGTACACCTTCGCCCTTACCACGGCGATCCGGTTTATCCCCCTTTTCGCCGGCGAGATGGAGGCGATCATGGAGGCCCAGATCGCCAGGGGGGTGGATTTTGACACGAAGAATTTTTTCAAAAAGGTACGCCTACTGCTTCCCCTCTGCGTACCCCTCCTGGTTTCCTCGGTGCGCCGGATTGAGGAAGGGGCTATCTCGGCGGAACTGCGGGGCTTCAACTTCCGTACCCCCGCAAGCGGTTACAAACGCTACCCCCCGGGCTGGGGTGACTACGCCGCCCTTCTGGCCCTGGCGGCGATCATCGCCGGGGCGGCTCTGCTTTGATCCGCCGCCTTAAAGGCGCCCGGTAAACGGGCCGCCGCCAACCTGCGTCCCTGATGTTTACCAGGGTAATTTCCGTCCGTACTTCGCCCATATTGCGCATAACTACATCAAGTATACCTCTTTTTCGAGATCAACAACCTCGCCCTGAAGGGCAATGAAACGCCGTGGTGAAGTTTTCCCATATCCGCCTTCGTCGAGATCCTGTCCCCCTCGAACCAGCAAAACGACACGCTGGTAAAGTTCCGGAAATATTTGCAGGCCCATGTGCGGGAATACTGGATTGTCGATCCGGAGGAAAAGACCGTTCATGCCTGTATCCTCTTTCGCGGACTGATAGGTATAGCAATACTTTCGGGCTTATTGAAAAGTGACATAGCCATAAGCGTTAAGCCTCCGCGGCACCGTCGCCTTAATACACCGGCAATGTTTTATCTACTTCCCGCGCCCAGCCCTTGACGCCGTCTTTCAGGTTGAGCAGCCTGCCGGTGTAACCCGCCTCGCGTAAGGCCCGGATGGCGAAGACGCTCCGCTGGCCGATCTTGCAGATGAACACCGAATCAATTGCCGGGTCAAACTCGTCCACCCGGCGGGCCATCTGGCCCAGGGGGATTGGCTTGGCCCGGGGAAACTTGACAATGGCCCGCTCGTGGGGTTCCCGGATGTCGATGATCTGCAGGGCTTCGTCCCTGTCCATCCGCGCTTTCAGTTCCGTGGCGGTGATGGTTTCGACCGGTTCTTCCCTGTCGTTTTTTTTGAGGCCGCAGAATTGCTCGTAATCAATAAGTTCGCGGATCGTAGGATTCCTGCCGCAGACGGGGCAGTTCGGCTCCTTGTCCAGCCTGAGTTCCCGGAATTTCATCTTCCAGGCGTCGAAAAGCAAGAGCCGCCCGATAAGCGTTTCGCCGCCGCCGATGATGAGCTTCAAGACCTCGCCGGCCTGTACGCAGCCTACAATGCCGGGCAGGACGCCCAGCACGCCTCCCTCGGCGCAGGAAGGCACCAGTCCGGGGGGCGGCGGTTCCGGGTAGAGGCAGCGGTAGCAGGGGCCTTCTTTCGCGTAGAACACCGAGGCCTGCCCCTCGAACTGGAAGATGGAACCGTACACGTTGGGGATTCCCAGCAGCACACAGGCGTCGTTCACCAGGTAGCGGGTCTGGTAGTTGTCCGTACCGTCCGCCACAATGTCGTACTCCCTTATGATGTCCAGGGCATTGGCGCTGGAGAGCATGGTGTTATAGGTAACAATACTACACCGGGGGTTGATCCCTTTTATCCGATCCTGGGCGGAGGCGACCTTGGGCCGGCCCACATCCCGGGTGGAGTGAATAACCTGCCGCTGGAGGTTGGACTCTTCCACGAAATCAAAATCCACGATCCCAAGGGTTCCTACCCCGGCGGCGGCAAGGTAGAGGGCCAGGGGAGCGCCCAGACCGCCGGTTCCGACCAGCAGAACCTTCGCCGCCTTGAGCCGTTTCTGGCCCTGGACGCCCACTTCGGGCAGCAGAAGGTGGCGGCTGTAGCGGGTAATTTCCCCGTTGGAGAGATCGGGAAGTTCCCTGTCCCGCAGTACGCTTTCCGTCATGGGATCCTCAAAGCCCTCCCGCGATAGCCGGAACCAGCATAAGCGTCTCGCCGCCTGAAAGCTTTGTCTCAAGCCCTTCAAGTTTTCTGATGTTCGTTTCCCCCACAAACACGTTGATGAATGAACGCAGATCCTGCCCCTGGTACAAATGCTGCCTCAAGTCAGGGTAGCGATCCGCCAGGGCCCCAATCACTTCGCCCACGGTCCCTCCCTCAAGCTCAAGTTCCGATTTCCGATCCGTAAAGCCCCGCAGGGCGGTTGGAATCTGAACGGTTACCGCCATAGTTAGTTTTCCTCCTGTATCCCGGGATCGTCCAAAACCCCGCTGGTTTTGGAACAGCTTTCTCTATCGATCAATTCTTCCGAAAATTCTCTCCGGTCATCCGAAAGCCGCCAGCTTGTCAGTTCCGCGGCCTTTGTTTTTTCAACCGACACGATAATGTACGAATAAAAGGGGAAGGCGTGTTCCCGGTCGTATTCGGAGGGCCGCGCCGGATGATCGGGGTGGGAATGGTAAAAGCCCAGGACATCCCGGTTTTGCGCCGCCGCTTTCCTTTCGGCCTTCATGAGGTCTTCCGGCTCTATCCTGAAACGGTGGCGCCGCTCCTCCTCTTCACGGGCGTTCTCAATGGGGATGATGCTTTCTATGAGCCGCCCGCCACCCTCCTCCAGCCGGCCCAGGAGGACGCCGCAGCATTCGCCGGGATAGGCCTTTTCTCCCTCCAGGCGGATCGCTTTTTCCCATTGGGCGGAGAGGCGGATCATTTTCCCTCCTTCCCAAGGGATTCCGGCGAAGAAGATTCCGGCCGAAAAGGTCCCGGCCAAAAGGACTCCGAAAGGTAGCGGAAGCCGCTGTCGCACAGTAGGGTAACCACCAGCGAGCCCCTGGGCAGGGCGCGGCCCAGCTCAAGGGCGGCTTGCACATTGGCGCCGGAACTGATCCCCGTAAAGAGGCCCTCCTCCAGGGCAAGACGGCGGGTCATGGCATAGGCCGCCTCGGTATTGGCCAGGGCAAAGCGGTCGGGGAAGGTTTCGTCGTAAAAACCGGGCTTTATGGTGCTGGCCATGTGCTTGGTTCCCTCAATGCCGTGGAAGGGCGAGTCCGGCTGCACGGCGATGGCTTTGATATTCCTGTTGTACTCCTTGAGCCGCCGGGAGACGCCCATAAAGGTTCCCGAGGTGCCCATGCCGCAGATAAAATGGGTCACCCGGCCCCCGGTCTGCTCCCAGATTTCAACGCCCGTGGTATCGTAGTGGGCCTTCCAGTTGGCGTCGTTGTTGTACTGGTTGGGCCAAAAGTACCTTTCCGCCCCGGCCTCCGCCTCGGCCCTGACAGCCAGGAAGGCGCCGTCGGAGCCTTCAAGGGGGCTGGTCTCCACCACCGCCGCGCCGTAGCAGGCAAGAATGGTCTTCCGCTCCCAACTGGCGTTGGCGGGCAGGTAAATGGTTACCGGATAACCTAAAACCGCCCCCAGCACGGCGTAGGAGATGCCCGTGTTGCCGCTTGAGGCGTCGATGATGGTCTTTCCGGGCCGCAGTTTGCCCGAAGAAATACCCTCCAGGAGCATGGCCTTGGCCGCCCGATCCTTCACGGAGCCCGAAAGGTTACGGAATTCCGCCTTGGCCCAAATCGACACCCCCTGGAGTTCGCCTGAGATTTTTTTTAGTTCTACCAGGGGCGTATTGCCCACCAAATCAAAGGCCGTCATATAGCTACAATTCTTATTGGAATGATAGGATAAATAAAGCTGTTGGTCTATATGACGGCGGCGCACGGGAAGGGGGGGGGGGGGCAAGTTCAGGAGGCTTTTTTCTTGATCGTCTTGGCCAGGGCTTTCATTTTTTTCAAGGTTTCTTCCGAGAGGAGATGCTCCATCTTGCAGGCGTCTTTCTCCGCCACCTCGGCATTTACCCCTACCACATCCCTGAGAAAGCTGGTAAGGAAACTGTGGCGATCCCTGATCTCCGCCGCCTGGACCGCCCCCTTCCGGGTAAGGCTTACGGTCCGGTAGCGCTCGTGTTCCAGAAGGCCCCGTTCTTCCAGGGTCCGCAGGGCGGTAAGCACCGAGGGCTTACTCACCCCCAGCCGGGCGGCGATGTCTGTTATGCGGACTTCCCCTTCATCGGCGAGAAAACTGACCATTTCAAGATAATCTTCCAAAGACTGAGTCATATAATCCCAGTTTGGGGCAAAAAATCCCCCCTGTCAATGGATTTTTTGACATGGATTTTGCGACGCTTGCGATTTAGCGGCGGTATTTGGCGATCTCCCGGGTCTGGAACACCCTGCCTAAGGTGTCTATCCCCACGATAAGCCGCAGGTTCTCCACTTCCAGGCGCTTTACCGATTCGGTTCCCAGATCCTCCCAGGCCACTACCTGGCAGCTCTTTACCTGGTTCGAGATGAGGGCAGAAGCGCCGCCTATGCCGAGGAGGTAGACGCCGCCGTATTTCTTGCAGAGGCCGCCCACAAAGTCAGACCTTTCCCCCTTGCCGATCATCCCCAGCATACCCAGCTCGAAGGTCATCTCCACAAAACTGTCCATCCGCATGCTGGTAGTTGGGGCGATGGGGCCTACCGGGCGGCCGGGTTTGGCGGGGCAGGGGCCGGCGTAGAAGATAAACTGGTTTTTCAGATCCACCGGAAGGGGCTTTCCCTCTTCCCATGCCTCCTGCATCCGCTTGTGGGCCGCGTCCCTGGCGGTGTAGATAGTTCCGCTCAGCTCAAGGATATCGCCGATTTCAAGGGTCCCCATATCCGCCCTGGTAAGGGGGGTTTTTAGACGAATGATAGTATCGCTCATAAAACTGTTTCCTGTTCGGGTGAATTGAATTGGCCGGCTCCAAGGCCGGGGGAGAGGAGACTTAACATATTCCCTACAGTACCGCCCGGGCGTGCCGGTTTGAGTGGCACTGGAAGTTTACCGCCACAGGCAGGGAGGTGATATGGCAGGGGTAGTATTCAATATGGACATCCAGCGCGGTAACCCTTCCCCCCATGCCCAAAGGGCCTATCCCCAGGCGGTTGATCTTCTCCAGAAGCTCCTCCTCCATGGCGGCGTAGAAGGGTTTGGGGTTCCGCTCCCCGATGGGCCGGAGCAGGGCTTTCTTGGCTATCCAGGAACAGTAATCCATGGTTCCCCCTATCCCCACCCCGACGATCATGGGGGGGCAGGTTTTACCCCCCGCGTATTCCACGGTTTTGAGAACAAAGTCCTTCACCCCCTCGGCCCCTGCCGCGGGTACCAGGGTGGAAAAGGCCCCCATGTTCTCGCTGCCCCCTCCCTTGGGCATCACCGTGATGCTTACCCGGTCGCCGGCGACAATCTCCGAATGGAAGACTGCGGGAGTGTTGTCCCCCGTATTGACCCGATCCAGGGGATCCGCAACCATGGACTTCCGGAGGTAAGCCTCCTCATAGCCCTTGCGTACCCCCTGGTTTACCGCATCCCGCAGGGGCGCGCCCCTCCAGCTTAGTTCCTGGCCTATCTCCATGACGACCACGCAGGTTCCCGTGTCATGGCAGCAGGCGATCCCTTCGGCCTTGGCGTATTCCCCGTTGTCGATCAAAAGCCGAATCGTATCCCTGCCGTAGGGGGATTCCTCTTTTTCCAGAGAAGCCCGCAGGCTGTCCATAATGTTGTCATCCAGTTCGTAACAGGCCTTTTTCACCAGCTCCGCGATGATCGGAATCAGCTCGGAAGTATCCAGAATCCGTGGCATGGTAAACCTCTCCAAGAGATGTATGGTATCATAACCGGAAGAAGTATGCATCCGAATTCCGCTTTTGAGGAATACTACCAAAACATCTACCGAGGCCGCTGGCAAAGCCTTCGGGAAAGCCTTTTGGCGCCCCCGGCTTCCGTGGCCTATGGGGAGGGCCTTGCCAGACCCTACAGGCTGGACTACGGCTCGGTACTGGCGGCCCTGTCCCTGAGGTTTCCGCAGGAAACCATGCTTCCTGAAGAAACCGGGGGGGAGATCCTTGATGCCTGCGCCGCCCCGGGGGGAAAGTCCCTGGTCATTGCCGGCCGCATGGGAAGCGGCCTAAGACTCCTGGCCAACGAGCTTTCCGGGGAACGGCGCCGGCGGCTTGCGGCGGCGCTGGACGCCCACCTGGACAGGGAAAAGAGGCGGCAGGTTACCGTTTCCGGCTTTGACGCTGCCGCCGCGGGAGGCAAAAAAAGGGATTGGGGCCGCTTTGGCGCCGTTCTCCTGGACGCCCCCTGCTCCAGCGAACGCCACGTCCTGGCGGATCCCGGAGCCCTGGCCCAGTGGACTCCCGCCCGGCCCCGTTTCCTTGCCAAACGGCAGTGGGCCCTGCTTTCGGCGGCCTTCCTGCTCCTTAAGCCCGGCGGCTCCCTGGTCTACGCCACCTGCGCCTTGAGCCTCCAGGAAAACGACGGGGTTGCCGGCCGGCTTTTGGAAAAATACGGAACCCTTCCGGCCCAAACGACCGGCAGGGTACGGCTGGACCCTCCCGGTTTTCCCGAAGGGGAAGAGACCCGCTACGGCAGGATCATCCTGCCCGACCTTTCCGGGGGCATGGGGCCCATGTACGTGGCCCGGTTCAGGAAGGATCCTGTTTAGCCGCGCCCGGCCCTACCACTCTTTGGGCTTAAAACCTTCCGGCGGCGGAAGCAGGCGCACATCTTCTCCAGATAATTCAAGAACGAAAAAACCACTCTGTTCCGCGTATTCCCGTACTTCCGGATCTACCGCCCCCGCCGCCATCGCCCCGAATAATGTTTTCCCCCTGGTTTCCGCGGGCGGATACTGGCGGATTAAGCCCATTCGCCTGACATGCTCATCAACCTGTTGCGTCTGGTCCAGCCACCTCTTGACTTCCACTGCCATACATACGGTGGTGTTGGAAAGCAGAAGGTCTATATCAGAACGCAGGCGGTTCGTATCGTCATAGATGCGGACCCGTGTATAGGTTCGCCTGAGGTTATACCGGTAAACGTCAAACTTTTCCCCCAGGTGGGAGGCAAAAAGCGTTTCTATCAACTGCCCCATGGATTCGTTGAGGCCGCCGACATTGGCCGTTACCCGATCAACCCGCGCCCCCATTTTGTCGATATTTTCGGTTACCCGGTCAATTTTTTCACCCAATGCGTCAATCCTTTTGTCGGTCTCCGCCATTTTCCTGTCGGTTTCCGCCATTCTCCTGTCGGTCTCCACAAAAGCCGCCCAGACTTTCTCGAAACTGAGGGTTTTTCCCCATTCCGCCGCTTCTTCGGCCGTCATCATCTTCGCCATATCACGCTCCTTA
>JAISWN010000326.1 GCA_031271075.1 Treponema sp. | reverse complement strand
CTTCTTCAGCAATTCAAAATTCTGCATGTTCCGGGCGCCTATCTGGAACATGTCGGTAAGATCCTTCATCTGGACGGCCAGTTCCGGGGACACCACTTCGGTAACAATGGGCATCCCGCTGGCCTCCCCGGCTTCCTTCATAAACTCAAGCCCCCGCATCCCCAGGCCCTGGAAGGCGTAGGGGCTGGTCCGGGGCTTGTAGGCCCCGCCCCGGAGCATCACCGCCCCGCTCTCCCTCACCTGGGCGGCGGTCTCCATAATCTGCTCCCTGCTTTCCACCGCGCAGGGCCCGGCGATCACCGTGATCCGGGAGCCGCCGATCTTGACCAGGGCGGCCGGAGCATCCGAAGGCCGGGAGGAGCCCACGGTGACGATGGTATCCTCCGTCCTGGTCTCCCGGGAGACAAGCTCGTAGGGCTTGCTGGTAGCGGCCACCCGTTCCACACCGGGAAGCAGGCCCAGCTCGTGAATGTCCACCACCCCCTTCCCGGAAGCGCCAATGATCTGGTCCTCCCCAAAAGACTGATCCCGGACGCTAAAACCCCGGTCCCGGAGGTATATGCGGATCATTTCTTTGTCGTGGGAAGAGACACCTTTAGACAGTACAACAAGCATAACGGGACGCTCCGTGCAGGATGGATACCTGATGTTAGTACAAAGCGGAAGGGCTGTTCAATAGTCCGCGTTGCGCCCTCCCGCATCATGCCATGCCTGCGGAGAAATTCCGGTTAAGCGGGTCTACCCGATAAAAAGCTCCGTGGGGAGAGTGGTCTCCATAACATAAGTTCCCAGCTTGCGGTTAACGAAGTGGATATAGCTGACATATTTTTTATCCATGACGATTATATGGCTGATCAGCGTATCTCTAAGATGGGCCGCAAAGTCGGACAGCCTGTTTCCGGAAAGAAGCGCGGAGGGTTCTTCCTGCTGAATATGTCCAACCCCTTCGGCGATGATCCGCATCATGTCCGAGTGCTGCTGAACGTGGGCGGCAAGATCGGGATACTTGATGCGTTCCAGCATTCTTTCCTCCGAAGAAAAATGATAACTCATATAACGCAGCAGGGGCTGGATGTTCACGTCGAAAAAAAATTTTTCCTCCTGCCCGCCTTTCTGACAGCCCAGCCAGAGGTTGTTCATCTGACTTGCCAATTCCCGGTGTTGTTCGTCTATCAACTCAATACCCACCGAATAACGATCGTCCCATTCAATAAGCTGCCCATTATCCATAAATCGGCTCCCAAATATTTTGTTATACGCGGGAAACTCCAAAACGCCTGTATGGTTTTCGGAACCCGCCTGTCCTTGACTTTAAAAGCCCCTGTCAGGGGGATTCTATTATTTTCTTACAATTTTGGGGGGAGTATTATGATTCGGAACCTTTTCGGCGAACCGCGGTCAAAGGCCCGAATGTTACCCCGGTTTCATTTTTATCCGTTTTATTGCCCTATCCCATGTTATAATTTGATGTGCAGTATTACTACCATCCCGAAACGGCCGTTTACCGGAAGCCCGCTCACAGTAACTCGCCTTACGCCAATAGAGTTGTTCAGAAACTTCAGTTTCTGTCGAGCCAAAGGTTCGCCAACAACCGCTAAAAAACAGCAAAATGCGTCAGACTTTAGAATGTTAAAGTATAGGGTAAGGAATTTACCACAAAGGCGAAGAAGACGCGGGGAAGGCGGGGGCTTGAACAGTGACGGGGCTTATGGTATAAGTGGCCATGAAAGTAGAAAAAAACCGTGTGGTCACCATCGACTATACCCTCACGGACGATAACAATCAGGTAATTGATTCTTCCTCCGGCGCGGAACCCCTGGAGTACCTCCACGGGCATAGCAATATTGTCCCGGGCCTGGAACGGGCACTGGAAGGCGGGGAGGAAGGGGACAGGATTACGGTTACCGTCACCGCCGGAGACGCCTACGGCGAGCGGGATGAAAAACTCGTCATGAACGTACCCCGGTCCCGTTTTGACGGTGTCGAATCGGTTGAGGAGGGGATGCAGTTCGAGGCCCAGACGCCGGAAGGCCGCCGGGTGGTAACGGTAACCGGGGTCAACGGCGAAAGGGTTACCATAGACGGGAACCATCCCCTGGCGGGCATGAATCTCAACTTCGATGTTACCATAAAGTCGGTTCGGGAGGCGAAGGCCGGGGAGCTTTCCCACGGCCATGTCCATTCCCACGGGCATGGTCACGAACATGGACATTCCCACGATCACGGGCATCATCACCGGCATTAAATCCCGGGCAAGGCTGTTTGCCGGGCTTGGCATGAAAGGCGGTGATTTTGTTGTTTTCGCCTTTGCCCTGGGCGTACTGATCTTTTCCGCGGCCCGGGTATATTCCGGTTCCTCTGTTTCCGCCGCGCTTACCATTCAAGCCGGGGGGGAACGCTGGGTATTTCCCCTGGAGGGGGAAACGGTTTTTACCGCCCCGGGCCCTCTGGGAGATACGGTAGTGGAACTGAAGGGGGAATCGGCGCGGATACTCTCCTCCCCCTGCGCCAACCAGACTTGCATTGCCCAGGGTTCGATTCAGCGTCACGGGCAATGGCTGGCCTGCCTTCCCAACCGGGTCATGGTATCCATAGGCGGAGACGGCGGGGAAGGGCTTGATTCAATCGCCTGGTAAGACGGAAGATCCCCGCCGGGTTTTAGCCGGGGGAGACGCCGGGAGACGCCGCCTGCCGCTGCTGGGGGCTTTTTGCCTCTTCCTTTCCACCATCGAATATCTTATCCCTAAACCCCTCCCCTTCATGCGGATAGGGCTTGCCAACCTCCCCCTGATGCTGGCCTTGGACATTTTCCCTTTTGGGGCTTACCTCCTCCTGGTACTGATCAAGGTGCTGGGTCAGGCCATTGTTACCGGAACCCTTTTTTCATACGTGTTTCTCTTTTCTTTTGCCGGAAGCTTCGTCTCGGCGCTGTCCATGTTCGCCCTCCGCCGGTTTCCGGGGCCGGAACGGCTGAGCCTGGCGGGGATAGGTGCGGCGGGAGCCCTGCTCTCCAACGGAACCCAGCTTATCCTGGCCCGTTTTCTGGTCTTTGGCCCGGGGGTACAGTTTCTCATCC
The DNA here is from genome assembly GCA_031271075.1 of Treponema sp. Classification (GTDB taxonomy): domain Bacteria; phylum Spirochaetota; class Spirochaetia; order Treponematales; family Breznakiellaceae; genus JAISFT01. The sequence goes on along the minus strand of JAISWN010000326.1, from coordinate 2,959 downwards.
CTCCCTTTCTTGCCGCCGGTCTTGTTACCGGCCTTGCCCTGGGCCTTTTCTGCGAACGGTTCCGCGCCCGTTCCCGGTGGTATTCTTCCCGGCTGAACCAGCCAAGCCCGCCGTGGAGCCTCCCCCGCGCAGCGGGTTCTTGGGTATTAAGCCCGCTTGCGAATCAACGCGGGCCGGAATGGCGGCGCAAAGGGGAGCCGCCGGGAATCTTGCCGGAAGCGCCGGTAACGCATCTCCGGCGGAAGGCATTCGCCGGATTCCTTGAGGACAAGGGGCCTGCCGCCGCCGGCCTTCTCATGGGAGCGGCGTTTCTGTTGAACCCCTCCCTGCCCTTCCGGGTAGTACAGTTTCTGTTCTTCTGGTTTTGCTCCCTGGCCTCGGGGAGAAAGCAGCGGCCCCTGCTCACCCTCTCGGTAATTGCCGCGGTGGTTCTGGTGAATCTCCTTGCCCCCTACGGCAGGGTGCTGGCGGAGATCGGTTTCCTCAGAATAACCGGGGGGAGCCTCGCCGCGGGCCTGCTCAAGGGGATAAGCCTGGAAGGGCTCCTCATGCTCTCCGGCGCGGCAATTTCCTCCGGGGCGCTGGATTCCCTTTACCGGCCCCGGCCGGGAAGCGGCGGCGTCACAGCCTCCGGCCTTGCCGGCGGTCCAGGGAACAGCGGCTTTGGGGCCCTTTTGGGGGAAAGCCTCCGGCTGTTCGGAAAAATCGGCGAAAAAAAAGGCCGTGTCAAAGTAAAACAGGTGATCGAGGGAATTGACACCCTCTTGCTGGAACTTGAGGATGAAGATGCGAAGGTAGAAGATGCCGGAAAGCCGGGAGCCGGCGGCGGTGAAAGGCCCGGAAAAAACAGAGGCCGGCTGCTTCTTTTCCTGGGGACGCCGCTTGTTATCGCCTTAACTTTACTGCCCCTGTTCCGGGGATAAGACTCTATGACTGAATAGGAGTTACGTTTTCGCTATGCCGGGAACGAGACTCGAACTCGTACCCCCTTGCGGGGAGGGGATTTTAAGTCCCCGTTGTCTACCATTCCAACATCCCGGCAAAAAGCACGCCGTTAAGGCGTGTTGATTCAACAACTGTGGCGCGGGACGGCGCCGAACAATGCCCCGCCCCCCACCAATGCGGGGGCTCCTTTAGGAGGCCCCGTGCGCCGCCCGGCAAAGGCGCCGCGTCAAGCGGCGTTTATAAATAAATTCGGCGCGGGACGGCGCAAACAAATGCCCCGCCCCCCACCAATGCGGGCGCCCCTTTAGGGGTGCCCGTGCGCCGCCCGGCAGACCGGTCTTATTCTACCCGGTAGTCCGGGGCTGATCAATTACGCGCATTGGCTTACCTGCCCGGGGAAAAGTAAGCCGCGTCCTAACCCGCCGCAAGCCGGAGGATCGCTTCGACATCCCCGGCGTAAAGCTTGCGGTAATTGCCCAGGGGACCGAACTTAACCGCCCGTTCCGCCATTTCGGGTATTTTGCCGGTATCAAGTTCCGCGTCCCCAAAGGAAACCGGAAGGCCGATGGAGCGGAAGAAGTTCTTCATCCTGAATACCCCTTCAAGGGCGGCCTGCTCGTGGTCGTAGAAGGCGCCGTCCACTCCCCATACCTTGGCAGCAAAACGGGCCAGCCGGGGAGTATCCTCCTTGATGTTGTACTTGATCCAGGCGGGGAACACGATGGAAAGCCCCGCGCCGTGGGCAATATCAAAAACCGCCGAAAGCTCATGTTCAATCAGATGGCTGCCCCAGTCGCCGATACGGCCGGTGCTGAGCAGGTTGTTGTGTGCCAGGGCCCCGGCCCACATAAGTTCCGCCCGGGCGTTATAGTCCGCTTCCCCGCCGCTGAAAACCCGCCGGGCGTTACGGATAATCACCCGCATGGCCCCTTCGCAGAGTTCGTCGGTCAGCTCCACATGGGGCTCCTTGGTAAAGTACCGTTCCATGATGTGGGCCAGCATATCCGCCACCCCGCAGGCGGTCTGATAGGCGGGCAGGCTGTAGGTCAGTTCCGGGTTCATGACCGAGAAGACCGGCCGGATACATTCCGCGTCAATAGGCCGCTTCCAGGGTCCCGCCTCGTTGGTAATTACCGAGCTGATACTGCTTTCACTGCCCGCCGCGGGGATGGTAAGTACCGTGGCCACCGGCAGGGCATGGACAGCCGTTTTCTTACGGTCGTAAAAATCCCACACATCCCCGTCATACAGGGCGCCTACGGCAATAGCCTTGGCGGAATCGATCACCGAGCCGCCTCCTACCGCCAGGATAAATCCAAGTTTTTCCTTCTTGCAGAGGGCCACCCCTTCATGGACTTTTGAAAGCCGGGGATTCGGCTTAACCCCGTCCAGTTCCACCCAGCTAAACCCGGCGCTTTTCAGACTGTTTTTTACCCTTTCCAGAAGCCCGCTCCGTACCGAACTGCCCCCGGAATGATGAAGCAAAACACGAAAGGAAGTTCCGTCATTATCTTCGGCATATTTGGCAAGTTCCGCCCCTACCCGGGCCTCGGTTTCCTTGCCAAAGATGATCTTTGTGCGGTTACAGTACTCAAAATTCTGCATAAAATCCTCCAACGAAAGGCAGTATAGCAAAAAAAACGCTGCCCGGAAACTGGTTCCGGGCAGCCTCACCATCCTTTTTTTGCGGTTTTACCCGGGACCGCGGCCCGCCATATATACCGTTTACAAAACCCGTCGAACTTTCCCAAGACTTCAGCTTTTGGGAAAAGCTCCCGTATCACAGCTTAAACAGCAATTCCTCGTAACCGGGGAAAGGCCAGGATCCTTTGGCCACGATTTTTTCTATGGCGTCGGCCCTGGAACGAACCGCATCCATACCCGCGCGGATCTTTTCGTTGTAAGCCTTGGCCTGGGCAAAGGCGTCTTCAATCCCCTGGGCCTCGGCCAGCGCCGTTTCCAGCTTGACCGTCTCGTCAAAGAGTTCGGCGGCAAGATCGGCAATTCTCTTGGC
>JAISWN010000205.1 GCA_031271075.1 Treponema sp. | reverse complement strand
GCCGCGGAAAACCAGGCCACCGACCGGGCCTTCAGGATAGGCCAGAAACGCAACGTCTTTGTCCACCGTTTTATCACCAAAAACAGCTTTGAGGAAAAGATAGACGCCATGATCTCCAGTAAGCAGGAACTGGCGGCAATGACCGTTTCCTCAGGGGAATCCTGGCTTGCCCGGATGAGCCACGCGGAGCTGAAGGCCCTGTTTGACCGGTAAAAGGAGATTAAACTTTTTGCCCCTAAAGGGGCAAAAGTCTAAAATTTTTTAAGTTTTGCCCCCAGAAGGCTAAAAGTCTAGAATTTTTTGACTTTTGCCCTTATACTGGTAAAACATGGAAGAAATTCTTGTTGAACGGAAGGCTTATCTTGCCCGGCTGGGCAAATTTCGAGATACGAAGCTTTTCAAGGTAATTACCGGGATTAGGCGCGTGGGAAAATCCGTGCTTATGCGGCTTTTTATGCGGAATTTGCTGGAACTCGGGGTATCCGAACAAAATATCATTTTTATCAATTTTGAAATTCTGAAGTACGACACCATACGGGATTACCGGGCCTTATACCAGCTCATAATGGATACCCTGCCCCCCGAAGGCCGCAACTATATCTTTCTGGACGAAATTCAGCATGTAAAGCAGTGGGAAAAAGCGATAAACAGTATCCGGGAAGAAACCGGGGCGGATATATACTTAACCGGCTCCAATGCCTGGATGCTTTCCTCGGAAATATCCACCCTGCTGTCCGGGCGCTATGTTGAGGTTGAGGTATTCCCCCTCTCCTTCAAGGAGTATCTTGATTTTGAGCTTTCCGGTACTCCGGAGGAACGGTTTAATCAATACCTGAAGTACGGCGCTTTTCCGGCAATACCGGCGCTTCCGCAGGACAATCAGACCATCAACAATTTTCTTCTTGGAATCTATAATACGGTTATCGTAAAAGATGTACTGAGCCGGCAGCTTGTTAAGGATATAAAAACTTTCCAGCAGCTTGTGAAGTTTCTTGCCCAAAATACCGGCAATTATGTTTCTTCTTCAAAAATATCCGGCTTTCTGACGGCGGAAGAAAAAGGTGAAGCGGTAAAGTCTTCCACCATCTCCAACTACCTTGATCTCCTGGAAAAGTCTTTTATCATTTATCCGGCTTACCGGTATGACATCAAAGGCAAGGAACTTCTTAAAACCCTCTGCAAATACTACATTGTTGATACAGGACTTCGGAATATGCTTTTAGGTTATGGCGATACCGATCTTGGCCATGTTCTTGAAACAGTGGTTTTTTTTGAACTGCGCCGCCGGGGGTATCAGGTTTTTTGCGGCAAACTCTACAGCGGGGAAGTGGACTTTTTAGCGGTAAGGCAGGATGAAAAGAAATACTTCCAGGTTGCCGCGACGATCATGGATACAAACACCAGGGAACGCGAGATGGCTCCTCTTTTGAAAATAAACGACAATTACGAAAAGACCATCCTGAGCCTGGACAGGAATTATATAGGCGACTTCCGGGGCATAAAAAACAGGAACCTGATAGATTTTCTGCTGGAATAGCCCCGGCCTAAGCCTCAAACACCGCGATCCCGTGGGCGTTCAGGAGGGTAAAAAATTTCTTCCTGTTTTTTTCCGGAACCACCAGGAGCCCGCCCTCGGCGCGGTGGACAAGGGATCGGAGTTCCGTATCCCGCAGCAGTTCTTCCGCGACGCTCCGATCGGCGGGGAGCGGGTATACCAGCATGTCGCCAAGGGGCCGGTCAAACAGCCCCGCGCGGTTCAAGGCTTTTTCAAAAAGGGCAAGCCAGTGGGGCGCGGGGGCCGGATCGATCAGGGCTTTGAATTTTTCTACCCGATCCGCTATCTGGTTTTTATCGGTACAGCCTGAGATAAACGAATCGGGGCTCACCCGCCAGCGATCCGTCCCGAAGCCGGCTTCGGCGCCGCTTCCCTTTTCAGCCTGGCCGCCGAGTCTGCGGCCAATTTTATTCAGATAGACGGTCCGCTCAAGGGAATTCCCCTGTACGGTTACCAGGAACAGTTCCTTGTCCGCAATGGCCTGATATTCGGCCTTGGGGCGTTCGGGGCGTTTTTCCGTTAACCCAAGGCACCACTTGCCGAATTCGGTTACCCGGAAGCTCTTGAGGGAATCGTAGGGGGACAGGGGCCGTTGTTTCTCATTCTGGACCCGCGGCAGGGGGGGCGCGGCCTGACTTATCTCCAGGAGGCCCAGGGCGGCGAAAAGGTAACAGTAGGCTTTTAACAGCGGGGCTGTTAAAAGGTGGTACTGCAGGACGCCGGTAGGATAAAAATCGCTGTTGTAGCGGGAAGAAAATGTCGTACCGTCAACGGTTATGGAGTTGGCCCGGTACTTCAGGTATCTTTCGGTATCGTTAAAGTAAAAGCTAAAATACTGGGCGGAACGGTAAATAAAACGCGCCACTTTATCGGCGTCAAAGGTTCCGCCGTCTTTGGCGCAAAACGTAATGATGTCCCGGAAAATTTTCCGCGAGTAGGGCAGTTCCCCCTCGTAGCGGAGGGAATATTCGGAAGGTTTTGAAATATGATCAAAGAGGACGTTAAACTCTAGGGAGTGCCGATCCGGAGGGTTAACATAGTCTTTATACTGGGACTTGTCGCTGAAAAACGCGCTTACCAGTTTTTTTACCTCATCCTGGGCGTCTTTCGGGCGGGTGATTGAAAAATTTTTCATGGCAAGAAGAAACCGGGCCGTTAAATCGACGCTTTCGGGAACAAGATCGCCTGACTTAAGGCCGGCGGAAGGGCGGCCCCGGGCCTTTGGGTTCTCGGCTTCGGCTGGGAACGCCGGAACATCGAAGGGTTTAAAGGCAGAAGAGGCCCGCAGACCCTCCACGTCATTTTTCTTGAACCCCCGGATATACCGGAAGGGCGATTCCGGCGGCTTCATGCGGCCGAAAAAATCGGCCAGGGCCTCGCAAAGCAGCGGCAGGGAATCAATTACCCCCCCGCTGTTATCCCAGACAGTACCGGCGGCATCGCCTGAGAAAACGCAGCTTTCGATACTGAAGTCCGGCGGCGGAACCAGCCAGTCAATCAGGATCATTCGCAGGATCTGGGGAAGCACTACAAAAGCCTTGTCATACTGGGTATAGATATGCAGAAAACCGATACCCAGTTCCTCATGAAAGGCCCATTTTTCCTCCCAGTAATAGGTGGAACTTTGATGAGCCAGGGACAAATCAAATTCTTTCTCCAGCTTTTCTACCGGGACATAATTATCAAAGCTCAGGCGGTGGAGCAGGCTCCGGGTAAAAACGGGAAGGCTGAAAAACCAGTCCCGAAAGGTCTTTTCGTCTTTAAAGGCCATGGCTATTGACAGGGCCGAAAGCATGGACGTTTTATTTAAACCCTTTGGCTTCTCCCCCAGAAAAAGGAGATAGTACATCCTTAAATCTTCCATGGCGAGACGGGTAAGGTTCTCTTTAAGCTCGCTAATCCGCTGTTTTCTGTTGGAGAGGTTCGGGGAAATCCGGGTTTTTATCTCTGCTATGTTTTTCATCAGCGCCCTCCCAGCAGGTACGCCACATCTTCCTGGGAAAGGGACTTGAGGGATCCCGCGTCATCCGAGAGGAGCGCCCCGGCCAAATCGCTTTTCCGTTTTTGGAGTTCCACAATCCGCTCCTCGATAGTATCCCTGGCGATGAGCCGGAAGCAGAACACCGGGTTCAACTGGCCTATCCGGTGACTCCGGTCTATGGCCTGGGATTCGGCGGCGCTGTTCCACCAGGGATCGAGAATAAAGATGTAATCCGCCGCGGTAAGGTTAAGCCCGGTTCCCCCGGTTTTCAAGGTCATGATGAAGGCTTTAACGTTACTGTCGGTCTGGAAGCGCCGTACCAGGGTCTGCCGGTCTACCGTGGCCCCGGTCATGGTGAGGTTGGGGACATCCATGCCGGCCAGATCCTGGCTTACCAGGTCAACCCCCGCAAGAAAGTTGGTAAAGACCAGGCACTTGTGGCCGTTTCCGGCGATCTCCGCGATCCGGTCCATGAGGTAAAGCCGTTTCGCCGAAGGGCCGCCGTATTCACCCTCCGCTTCGGGCACACTGGCCAGACGCCGGAGTTCCGTCAGGGCCTTGAAAATGATAATGGACGATTTCGCCATTTCCCCCCTGCTGATGATCCCGTCGATGAGCTTTTTGTACTCCTGCCGCCTGCGGTGGTAAATGGCCAGGTGGGTTTCCTCAAGCTCGATAAAGGCGGTCTCCTCAGTCTTGTC
>JAISWN010000104.1 GCA_031271075.1 Treponema sp. | reverse complement strand
GATATGGCAAGACTGAAGATGTTTTTTGTGGCCCTCATGGCCCTGTCCGCGCTGTCCCTGTATGCCGGGGGCCGGGCCCAGCAGCAGGGTTCCGGCCCTTCCGGCCAGCCCTTTGTGGTTAAGGTTTGGGGCGGGGTCCCGGCTGAAAACGGCCCGCAAGCGACGGTGGATGCTTTTAACGCTGAGTTCAAGGACAGGGGTATCCAGGCGGAATATACCCGTTTTGTGAACGATGATAATGGTAATTTGAAACTGGAGACTACTCTTTTATCAGGTGATGGTGTTGACGTGTATATGACTTACGGCGCTACCACTCTGCACAAACGAATCGAAAGCAATATGGCCCTGGATTTAACTTCTCTTATTGCACGGGATGCTTTTGACATCAAGGGGCTTGGAGACATGGGAAACACCTATCTCTACAATGGGCGGCATTACGGTTTGCCCACCAAGATCAATGTTGATGACTGCATTATGATCAATAAGGATATGTTTGATGCCGCCGGTATCCCGGTCCCGGAGAGATGGACTTACAGTGAATTCCGGGAAATTGCGAAACGGCTTACAAAAGGCTCCGGGGATAATAAGATCTACGGCGCATTTCTAAATACCCAGCAGTTCATCGGTACTACTACAGGTTTTGTTCCTTCTGTGGCAGGAGGAAATTGGATATACGGCCCTGACGGCAAAACCAGCGCCTATAATACGCCCCTGGTCAAGGAAGCTGTTCAGCTTGCCTATGACATGATGAATATTGATAAAAGCGCCCCAACTCATGTGGACTCAGTTACCCAGAAGCTGACCCAGGAAGGTATGTTCCTCAGCGGCAGGTGCGCGATGACCATTGGATCATGGATAGTTCGTAATGTAAAGGATGTAAAAAATTATCCTCACGATTTTGTTACAGCCTTTGCGCCCTATCCGGTATCGGAAATACAGGCATCATCATACAGTATTGGCGGGGCCGGAGATATACAGTGTGTTAATCCAAAATCAAAAAATATTGATGCCGCCTGGGAATATGTAAAATGGTATACTACCCGGGGGATGATACCTATGGCCAGGGGAGGGCGTATTCCCCTGCATAGCAACTACAGTTTGGATGAGGTAACATCAGTATTCATGGAGGGAGGAGAAAAGGTGCTTGATTTTGCAACGGTAAAAACCATACTTATTACCCCCCGCAAGAATGTCGCTGTCCAGACAAACACATATAGAGCTGCCGAATTACAACAGATATTCAAGGAAGAACTTGAAGCTATCTATAATGATGTGAAAACCGTGGACCAGGGGCTTAGCGATGCTAAATCCAGAAGTGACAGGATACTGGCGGAATAGAGTAGGCAAGTGAGGCTGTTTCAAAACCAGCCGAATTTTGAAACAAGCCCAGGTAACAATAATATTAAGCGGTTGTTGGCGAACCTTTGGTTCGACAGAAACTGAAGTTTCTGAACAACTCTAATTTCCGATCCCGGTGAATTCCTTCCTGGTTTGCCTATGGTAGGCCAGGCGGAAATTTCGATTAGGGTTATTGCTGGGCCTGGGAAACCATGGAGGAAAGACAAAACCGGTGAAGTTTAAACTGAGTATGCAATTCAAGACGGATTTAACAGGATATATTTTTATTCTCCCCAATCTGCTGGGCATGATCGCCTTTACCCTGATGCCCATTATTTTCTCCCTGGTAATAAGTTTTACCGACTGGGATTTTACCAAAGGTTTTGGAAATTGGAATTTTATCGGGCTTAAAAATTTTATAGATATGTGGAGTGATGAATGGTTTACCTCTGCTTTGGGCAATACTATTCTTTTTGCCTTCATTACTGTTCCGGTTATCATTTTTCTCTCCCTGGTGCTGGCGATTGTTATTGATAAGGCTTGTTTTATCAAAACCCCCCTCAAACTGATGATGTTTATGCCCTATATTTCCAATATTGTGGCGGTTTCTATTGTCTGGGTTATGATGTACTCCCCTTGGGGGCCATTCACCCAATTTGTAAAACTTTTGGGCGTGGAACCTCCTAAATGGCTGGGGGATTATCATTGGGCGCTGCCTGCCGTTATGATTATGGCCATTTGGGGTAGTATCGGCTATTGTATTATGATCTATACTTCCTCCATTCAGGGCCTGCCGCTGGAACTTTACGAAGCTGCGGATATTGACGGTGCGGGGGAACTGCGGAAGTTTTTTAAACTTACCATCCCCCTGCTTTCACCTACCATCTTTTTTTTGGTAATCACCCAGTTTATCGGCGCTTTCCAGATTTTTGCCCAGATTCAAGTGATGACTGGCGGAGGACCGGGGACCTCCACCAATGTCTTAGTATTTTACATTTATAAATCGGCTTTTACTTTTTATAAAATGGGATTTAGCGCGGCAATGTCATGGATACTCTTCCTGATTCTGTTTGTTATTACCCTGATCCAGTGGAAAGGGCAAAAAAAATGGGTGGGTTATTGATGAAAATAGAAGCTATGAGTTGTCAAGAAAATATCAAAAGCAAAATAGAATGGGGCCGCTTGATCATTACCTTTTTTATTTTTCTCTTTGCGATAACGATGGTGATTCCTTTTCTCTGGATGCTTTCCGCATCCATGAAACGCGGTATTGATGTGATAAAACTTCCTATCAAATGGATACCCGATTATTTTTACCCTGATAACTACCTCCAAGTTTGGAATATCGGCGGGATTGCCCGGCAGGATTATCACTTTGATTTAGCCTATTTTAATTCTTTGAAGATCGCCTTTATTAATCTAACCGGCTCGGTAATTACCAGTAGCGCCGCAGGTTATGCATTTGCTAAAATTAAATTTCGCGGCAGAAATGTTATTTTCTTCCTCTACCTTTCCACCATGATGATCCCAAGCCAGATAACGTTGATCCCTAAATTTTCCATATTTTCACAGTTGGGTCTGGTGGGAACCCACTGGCCCCTGATCCTGCCGGGACTCATTACTATCACCGGCACATTCCTCATGCGCCAGTACTTTACGCAGATCCCCGATGAGCTGCGGGAGTCCGCCTATATCGACGGGGCCAACGAGTTTATTATTTGGCTGCGGATCATGATACCCGTTGCCAAGCCCGCCATGGCATCCCTGGCGATAATCGTCTTCCTGTGGAACTGGAATAACTACCTGGATGCTCTGGTGTTTCTTGCCAACTGGCGGCTCTATACCATTCCGGTAGCTCTGAATAATTTTATCGACGAGGCCACCACGGCGTACAACCTGATCATGGCGGCTTCCGCTTCAGCTCTTATCCCGGTATTCATTGTCTTTCTTGCCGGCCAGAAGTTTTTTGTGAAGGGCCTGGTGGCCGGGGCGGTAAAGGGTTAAACCTTTTATAGTTTAGTTTATGGAGGAGGATTTTATGAGCGTTTTCAAAACCATTACCTATCGTGTTCAGTTCTGTGTGGTAGGCGGCGGCCTCTCCGGGCTCTGCGCGGCGGTTGAAGCCGCCCGGCGGGGTGTCAAGGTGGCTGTCATGCAGGACCGCCCCATGCTGGGGGGGAACGCCTCAAGCGAGATGCGCATGTGGGTGCTGGGGGCCCGGGGAAAGGACAACCGGGAAACCGGCATCGTAGAAGAACTGTTCCTGGAGAACTATTACCGGAATCCCTACAAGAATTTTTCCATCTGGGACAGCATCCTCTGGGAGATCGTCCGTTTCGAGAAGAACATTACCCTTATCCTCAACTGTTCCTGTATGGACGCGGAAGTGAAGGAGGGCCGTATCCTTTCGGTTACGGGCTGGCAGACCACAACCCAGATGTATCATAAGGTTGAAGCCCCCTTGTTTGCCGACTGCTCCGGAGACAGCGTCCTGGCCCCTCTCTCCGGTGCGGAGTACCGGGTGGGCCACGAGGCCCATGCCGAATTCGGCGAAGACATCGCCCCGGTGTACGCGGACAAGAAAACCATGGGCAATTCCATCCTCATCCAGGCCAGGGAAACCGGGGGCCCGCGGACTTTTATCCCGCCGCCCTGGGCGGAGAAATTCACCAAAGAAAAACTGCCCTACCGCCTGCCGGATCTTACCAGGGATGATGAGAACTTCTGGTATCTGGAACTGGGGGGCGTCAGGGATACTATTGCCGACGCGGAGGAGATTCGGGACGAGCTGCTGGCGGCGGCTTATGGTATGTGGGACTTTGTGAAGAACGACCCGGAAAACCGGGAAAAATTCGCGGCCTTCGATCTTGACTGGATAGGGTTTCTGCCCGGCAAACGGGAAAGCCGCCGCTATGTGGGGGATCATACCCTTACCCAGGCCGATGTCCGCGCCGGCGGCAATTTTGAGGATGTTGTTGCCTATGGCGGCTGGCCCATGGACGATCACCACCCGGAAGCCCTGCGCACCCCCGAGGAACCGACTGTTTTCCACCCCGCGCCTTCGCCTTTCGGCGTACCCTACCGCTGCCTCTACTCCTGGAATGTGGAGAATCTCTTTTTTGCCGGCAGGAATATCAGCGTTTCCCATGTGGCCCTCAGTTCCACCAGGGTCATGGCTACCTGCGCCATCCTGGGCCAGGCTGTAGGCGCCGCCGCCGCGGTGGCGGTCCGGCACGGGGAAACGCCCCGGGGGGTGTACCGGAATTACACCGGCGAAGTTCAGCAAATGTTGATGGAAGACGACTGCTGGCTTCCCGGCCTTGCCCGGAAGGTTTCCGCCCTCACCGCAGGGGCCCGCCTTAGTTCCTCCAAAGGAAACGCCGATGTCCTCCGTAACGGCGTCGACCGGCCTACCGGCGCCGGGGACAACGGCCTCTGGCTGGCCGGGGGGGACTACGCGGAGTACCGCTTTGACAAGCCGGTCCATTGCCGCCGGGTCCGCCTGGTTTTTGACAGCGATCTGAACCGGGAAACCCAGCGCGAAGGTTCCATCTACAAACGGCCCATGTACGCCACCTATTACCTGGATATTAAGCCAACCCACGTGCCCAAAACCATGATCAAGTCCTTCCGTCTCACCCTTACCCTGGCGGACGGCGGCAGCCGGACTATCGACGTAGGGGATAACCACCGGCGGCTGGTGTATGCGGACATCGGGGCGGAGGTTTCCGCTGTCCGCTTTGAGCCCCTTTCCACCTGGGGGAATGCGGAGGCGCGCCTCTTTTCTTTTGAGATCGAATGAACTCCCCTGTCCTGAAGTAGAACCTGCGGTTCGGCGGGGTATTAAGAGGACTTGCGGGGTAAGTCCGCCTCCGCGGCACGGATAAACTACCCCTCAAGGAGGAAAACAATGAGAGATAACCTGGTCTACGATGTGATAGTAATCGGCGGAGGTCCGGCGGGATCGCTGGCCGCTGTCGCCGCGGGCCGTAAGGGCGCCAGGACCCTTTTGGTGGAGCAGTACGGATACCTGGGAGGGATGCTCACCGCCGGGGGCGTCGGCCCCCAGATGACCTACCACGCCGGGGACGTTCAGGTGGTGGAGGGCATCCCCGGCGAACTCATACGCCGTATGCGGAAAGGAGGTTTTTCGCCGGGCCACATGGAAGACTTCGCGGGCTATACCTACTCGGTAACTCCCTTCGATGCGGAGGGCCTCAAGCTCGTTCTGGAAGAAATGGTCCTGGAAGCGGGAGCGGAGTTGCTCTACCACACGGTGTATACCGGCTGGGCGTAAAGGACGGCGCAATTTCAAAGGTAAAGCTCTACAGCAAAAACGGCTTCTTTGACGCATGGGCTTCGGTTTATATTGACGCTTCCGCCGACGCGGATCTCGCCGTCCATGCGGGAGTGCCGACGGTCTTCGGCAGGGAGGAGGACAACCTTGCCCAGTCCATGACCATGAACATGAAGGTCTACGGTGTGGACCGGGAAAGGCTCATCAGGTTCGTACAGGATCACCGGGACGATATGCTTCCCACGATTCCCTTTGACCGGCTGGGGATCATTCCCCGGACCGGACTCCAGGGCGCGTATTCCGTTATACAGAAAGCCAAAGACGAAGGTCGCTTCCATGTGGACCGGGAACAGTTCCTCTGTTACCGGACGCTGTGTCAGCGTTACCCACGAGGCCCTGGGGGCCATTCGGGTTACGCCCATGGTGATGGCCCTGGGCCAGGCCGCGGGTACGGCCGCCGCCCTGGCGTGTAAAGATGGAGATGTAAAAAACGTCAATATCAAAAGCCTGCGGGAAACCTTGATAAAAGACGGCGCTTTTCTTGAACCCTGGAAGGAATAAACCCATATCCGGGAGACACACGAGACTTAGCGGAATCCTTTTGACCGGATAAAGCTTCCGGAGAAAGGGCCTGGACAAAAGGGCCTGGATAAGAGCATCTTTTTCCGGGCGGCTATCGCTCATAAACGAATCGCCCCATGGCCTTTCTTAGATCATTGCCGGCCTGCTGCCAATCCCCCCGCAGGGCGCTAATCCCCCCCTCCAGGCCGGGGCCGGTGTGGTGACGAAGATGCGGGGTGTTAAATTGCCGGATCCGCCTCCGCAATGCTTGCTTAATTGTATCCGGAGATATAGAATGGGATATATATATAATTTTATTTATATGTTGATGGGGGTTTCCATGGCAACGGTGGGCGCGGCGCTCTCTAAAAATGCGGATTCCCAGGGGGATTTGGATTTCCCCCGGGATTTGATTTCTTTTATCGACGAATGGAAGGTTAAACCCGGCAGTCTTATCATGATCCTGCATAAGACCCAGGAAACCTTTGGTTACATATCCCGTCCGGCGGCGGAAAAACTTTCCCGGCTTACCGGGATACCCCTGGCGCGGATCTACGGGGTTATCACCTTCTACCACTTCTTCAAGACCACCAAACCCGGCAAATACAAGCTTTCCGTATGCCTGGGGACCGCCTGTTACCTCAAGGGCGGCCAGGATCTTATTGAGGAAGCCCGGAGCATCCTGGGAATAGGGGAGGGCGGGGTTACCGAAGACGGCCTCTTCTCGATTGATCCGGTTCGCTGTGTGGGCTGCTGCGGCCTTGCCCCGGTCATTACCGTGGGAACCGATACCTACGGCAAGCTCACCAAGGATCAACTGCCGGATATTATCGCCAAGTACCGGAACAATGGATAAGCCGGCCTTCCGGCAAGCTAAAAAAGCGGCGGTTCGCTGTTGCGGAGTTTCCGCGGGAGACTCCCAAGCTAAAAAGCCGGCGGTTCGCTGTTGCGGAGTTTCCGCGGGAGATTCCCAAGCTAAAAAGCCGGCGGTTTGCTGTTGTGGAGTTTCCGCAGGAAACTCCCAAGCTAAAAAACCGGAGGTTTTTTAGCAATGCACTTTACCCTGGCGGATCTGGTTACCGATATCACCCAGAACGGGGCTGAGTCGGGGGCCTCCCTGCTGGAGCTTGAGGTAAGGGAGAGCCGGGAGCCCGGAGGGCCCGCCGAATTTCGCTTTGCCGTGACCGACAACGGCAAGGGAATGACGCCGGAGGAGCTGAAGCGGGCCACGGATCCCTTTGTAAGCGATGGGATTAAGCATCCCCACCGGAAGGTGGGTTTGGGGCTTCCCTTCCTGATCCAGACGGCGGAACAGTCCGGCGGCGGCTGGGACATCAAGTCGGAGAAGGGGAGGGGAACCAGGGTAAGCGCCTGGTTTGACGCGGACAACGTGGATATGCCTCCGGTGGGGGATATTCCGGGTATGTTCCGTTCCATCCTGATGTTTCAGGGCCCCCGGGAGATAGACATTACCCGGGTCAGGAAAAACGGGACGGGGGATCTGGATTACCGGATCCGCAAGACGGAACTGGCCGAGGCTCTGGGAGATCTGGAGGATACGGCTTCACTGGTGTTGCTGAACCGGTATCTCCGATCCCTGGAAGCCGATGAAGACGAAGACGAATAAAAGCTTGTTCCGAATCTAACCGAATTGGGAACAAGACCGGTTTTCTGGTTTTAACGCGGTTTCATGTTATGGAAAACTGCCGGTAATTTGATTGTGGAGGAGAGAGGAAACATGGCCAAGATGACTCTGGAAGAGTTGCGGAAACTCAGGGACAACAAGAAGACGGACCTGAGAAGGCGGGATGCGGAAGGAAAGGAAATTCAGGTAATCGTGGGGATGGGCACCTGCGGCATTGCCGCCGGGGCAAAGACGACCCTGGACGCTTTTATTCAGGCAATAGACGAGTATAAGCTGGTGGACAGCGTCATGGTCCGGCAGACCGGCTGCATGGGGCTCTGCCATTCGGAGCCGACCGTAGAGGTAGTGGTTCCCGGTATGCCCGCGGTCATCTATGGCCGGGTAGACGGGACGGTTGCGAAAGAAATCGTGGCGAAGCATTTGATAGGCAGGGAACTCCTGGATAACCACATTCTTGACCGGCCCGCCGCCGATATCTTGGCCTCAAAATAAGGAGTCCCCAATGGCGTACAACCACTATATCCTTACCTGCGGCGGGACAGCCTGCGAGTCCAACAAGGGCGATGAAATTTACCGCAGCCTGATCGGGGAAGCGGAAAAACAGGGAGTCAAGAACGAGGTTCAGATCGTCAAGACCGGCTGTTTCGGTTTCTGCGAGCGGGGGCCCATTGTCAAGGTGCTTCCCGAGGAATCCTTCTACGTTGACGTAAAACCCGAAGACGCGGCGGAGATCATTGCCGAGCAGATCCTTAAAGGCCGGGAGGTTAAGCGGCTTCTCTACAAAGGGGAAGTGGAAAAGAAAGCCACCACGGCGGTGGAGGATATCGAATTCTACCAGAAGCAGTTCCGGGTGGTCCTGCGGAACTGCGGGGTCATCAACCCGGAAAATATTGACGAGTACATCGCCCGGGAAGGCTATTCGGGGCTGGAAAAGGTTCTTTTCGAGTGGGCGCCGGAACAGCTTATCGAGGAGATGAAGAGCTCCGGCCTCCGGGGCCGGGGGGGCGCCGGTTTTCCCACCTGGCTCAAGTGGGATCTGGCCCGCAAAGCCCAGGGGGACATCAAGTACGTGATCTGTAACGCCGACGAGGGAGACCCGGGGGCCTACATGGACCGTTCCACCATTGAGGGAGACCCCCACTCGGTTATTGAGGGGATGATCACCGCCGGCAAGGCCATCGGGGCCCACCAGGGTTTTGTGTATATCCGGGCGGAATACCCCCTGGCCATTGACCGGCTCCGCAGGGCCCTGGCTCAGGCCCGGGACTACGGTCTTGTGGGTAAGGACATCCTGGGATCGGGCTTTGACTTTGACATAGAAATCCGGCTGGGGGCCGGGGCCTTTGTCTGCGGCGAGGAAACGGCGCTTATTAAGTCCGTGGAGGGGAACCGGGGCATGCCCGTTCCCAAACCCCCTTTCCCGGCGAACAAGGGGCTCTGGCAGCTCCCTACGATTATCAACAACGTGGAAACCCTGGCGAACATCCCGGTGATCACCGCCAAAGGCGGCGCATGGCTCGCCAAAATCGGCACCGAAAAGTCCAAAGGCACCAAGGTATTCGCCCTTACCGGGAAGGTGAAGAACTCCGGCCTTGTGGAAGTCCCTATGGGAACCACCCTCAGGGAGATCATCTTCGAAATCGGCGGGGGCATTAAGGGCGGCAAGAAGTTCAAGGGCGTCCAGACCGGCGGCCCTTCGGGCGGCATCCTCACCGAAAAAGTGCTGGATACCCCTATCGACTATGAAAGCCTTACGGCCAACGGTTCCATGATGGGTTCAGGGGGCATGATCGTCATGGACGAAGACGACTGCGTGGTGGACGTGGCCCGGTTCTATATGGACTTCTGCGTGGACGAATCCTGCGGGAAGTGCTCGCCCTGCCGCATCGGTACTACCCAGCTCCTCAATATCCTTGAAAAAATCGTCAGCGGCAACGGCGTTGAAAGCGACCTGGACAAGCTGGAAACCATCGGCAAGGCCATGTCCAAGGCTTCACTCTGCGCCCTGGGCCAGACGGCGCCGAATCCCACTATTTCAACCATAAAAAATTTCCGGGACGAATACCTGGAACATATTAGGGACAAGAAATGCCGCTCAGGCAAATGCAAGCGCCTGGTCCGTTACCTGATCAATACCGAAAAATGCAAATGCTGCGGAGCGTGTTCCAAAAAGTGTCCCGGAAACTGTATCGCCCAGGCGGACGCCGCCAAGTATCCGGATCAGAAACGGCCTCCCTATGTGATCGATTTGGAGAAGTGCCTCAAGTGCGGTGAGTGCCTCAAGGCCTGTAAATTCGGCGCAGTGGTAAAGGCGTAAGGGAGAAGGAGAATACAAATGGTAAACATCAAAATAAACGGCAAACCCCTTCAGGTTGAAGACAATATCACTATCCTGGAAGCGGCGAAAAAGGTAAACATCAAGATTCCCACTCTCTGCTACAACCCGGACCTGCCCCCTTGGGCATCCTGCGGCATCTGCATCGTCCGTACCGCCGGTCCCGGTTCGCCCCGTATGGCCCGGGCTTGTACCACCCCGGTGACAGAGAACATGGA
>JAISWN010000103.1 GCA_031271075.1 Treponema sp. | reverse complement strand
TACAAGCTGGACATCCGGGCCATTACCCTGGGGGTGTCCCTTCTGGACTGCGCCTCCGCCTCCGGAGGGGAGACCCGGCGGCGTATGCGGGAAAAACTCCTGCGGATAGCCGGTCCCCTGGTTAAGGTTGGCCGGGAGATCGAGGTTGAGTATGGCATCCCCATCATCAACAAACGCCTGGCGGTTAGCCCCATTTCCCTGGTCGCCGCTTCTTCTGACGATACGGACTACACCCCCTACGCCCTGACCCTGGACGGGCTGGCCGGCGAACTGGGGGTGGATTTTGTGGGGGGCTTTTCCGCCCTGGTACAGAAAGGCTTTACATCGGGGGACAGGCGGCTCGTGGACAGTATCCCCGCGGCCCTGGCGGCTACCGGGCGGGTCTGTTCCTCGGTGAACGTGGCCTCCAGCAAGAGCGGTATCAACATGGACGCAGTACGCCGCATGGGGGAGATCATCCTGGCTGCCGCGGAAAAGACCGCGGATCGGGACGGTATCGGCTGCGCGAAGCTTGTGGTGTTCTGCAACGCCCCGGAGGACAATCCCTTTATGGCCGGCGCGTTCCACGGCCCCGGGGAAGCGGAAAGCTGCCTGAACGTGGGGGTCTCCGGTCCCGGCGTGGTCAAGGCCGCCCTGGAATCCCACCGCGATGCGAGCTTCGACGAGATCGCCGACATCATCAAGAAGACGGCCTTCAAGATCACCCGCATGGGGCAGCTTGTGGGCATGGAAGCCGCCCGCCGCCTGGGGGTCCCCTTCGGCATCCTGGATCTCTCCCTGGCCCCCACCCCCGCCGTGGGGGACTCGGTGGCCCGGATCCTTGAGGAACTGGGCCTGGAATCCCCGGGGACCCACGGCGCCACCGCGGCCCTGGCCATGCTGACCGACATAGTAAAGAAGGGGGGTGTCATGGCCTCCACCCATGTGGGGGGTTTTTCCGGGGCCTTCATCCCCGTCTCCGAGGACGAGGGCATGGTAGCCGCCGTCCGCGCCGGGTCTATCGGCCTGGACAAGCTGGAGGCCATGACCAGTGTCTGCTCCGTGGGCCTTGATATGATCGCCATCCCCGGCGATACCCCGGCCTCCACCATCAGCGCCATCATCGCCGATGAAATGGCCATCGGCATGGTGAACAGTAAAACTACCGCCGTGCGGATCATCCCCGTGCCGGGAAAGAAAGCCGGAGACTGGGCGGAATTCGGCGGCCTCCTGGGGGGCGCCCCGGTAATGCCGGTAAACCCCGCGGGGAGCGGGGCCTTTATCGCACGGGGAGGCCGGATCCCCGCGCCCATACACAGCTTTAGGAATTAGGACGCAGGATCCTTAGGGGATCCGGGCAGCCAGAATGGTCTCGCAGAGTTCCATGGTGGCGCAGTCTTCGGCACTTCGTTCCGGATCGCCTTTATCGCCCTGACTCAGAATCCTGTCCAGAAAATTTCTGTTTTCATCCCTGAATCCGTAGTAATCTTCAAACCTGCCGCTCCCGGCAAGGGCCGGGCCGTCAAACTCGGTTATATCCGGCTTTGTTGATGCGGAGCCCGGCGGGGAGGCCCGGAGTATCCTGCCCTTGCACTCGGAACCGCCGAATCCAAGGCTGATAAAAGCCGATGCCCCCTTTCCGTGGAGTTCAAATTCCTGAATACGCCCGGCGGTATGGTAATTATACACCGGTATTGAGAAATATTATTGGTGTATATCCAGCTTACATCGAAGGAATGATCAAAACGCATCTGTTGTATTTCAATAGAGTTGTTCGAAAACTTCAGTTTCTGAACAACAACCGCTAAAAAACAGCAAAATGTGGAGCATTTTGCAGGACTTGCAAGCTAGCCACAGGCTAGCAGAAAACCAACCGGGTTCTCGAACAAGTCTAATATACTTTCTGGTGTTTTCAATCTCCTCTTCCAGGAGAACGAACCGTTCCCGGTTTACCAGGGTGTAGCGCAGTAAAGCAGAAAGCGGATCTATCATGCGGCTCGCGTCGTTTGTGGCTCCGGTAAGGCGGAGCGTTTTCCAGAAAATATTTTTCAGCGTATTGAAAAGAAAGTGGGGGTTAAGCTGGGACTGGAGCAGGGAAAACTGCATGGCGGCCAGGACGCTTTTTTCCTCCCTGACTTGCCGCTGGGTATTCCGGCGAGTTCATATACAGACCGGCCACATCTTTCAGCTTTTCTTCAAACTTTTCGTCCTTGCTGAACCGGAATGTTTCCACCAGATGCGGCTTTATCCCCCGCTCCCGCAGGATGTTGTTTACCGTGCTTTTGCTTACGCCAACCTGTTTGGCAAGACTCCTCACGCTCCAATGGGCGGCGTCCTTCGGCTTCTCGTTACAGGCGATTGAGCATAGCTTATTCTTCGTCTCCACACTGACCGGCGTTTTCCCGGGTTTACGGGTTTTATCTTTCAACAGGGATTCCAGCCCGTCTGAATTAAACCGTTCACATACCGGATAACCGATGAAAGGCTGACGGCAAGAAATTCCGATATGCTTTCCAGCGTTTTACCGGCCGTTCAGTTTAGTATCACCAGCAGCCGTATAGCAAACTTTGACGGGAGTTTGCCCGAATCCACTAATTTTTTCAGGACAGCCAATTCTTCCTCGGTAATAACCGGATATGTTTCT
>JAISWN010000170.1 GCA_031271075.1 Treponema sp. | reverse complement strand
ATTGTTTTCCCTCCCTCAAACTCCACGCCTCGACCCAGATGAACATCGCCTCCGCCAGGGGGGCCAACGCCCTTTCCCGCCACGGTTTTTCCCGGGTGGTTCTGGCCCGGGAGCTTTCCTTGGCGGAGCTGCGGGCCTGCCGGGCCAATACCAATATGGAGCTTGAGGTCTTTGTACACGGGGCTCTCTGTGTTAGCGCCTCGGGGCTCTGCCTTTTTTCCAGTTACCTGGGGGGAAAATCCGCCAACCGGGGGCTTTGTACCCAGGCCTGCCGCCGTTATTACCGCCCGAACATCGCGGGGGGAGAGCCGTCCCCTGCCGCCGCTTCCCACGGCGGGGAGGAGGGTTACTACTTCAGTCCCCATGACCTGGAGCTTCTTGCCCGGGCGCCGGAACTGGTTGGGGCGGGGATAAATTCCTTCAAAATTGAAGGACGGATGAAAAGCGCCGAATACGTGGGAACCGTGGTATCCGCCTACCGGCTGGTACTGGACGCCTTGGCCGATGGCCTAGCTGAAAGCCTGGCCGGGGAAAGGCTTGGGGAAAAGATAGGCCGGGCCTTGGACATACTGCGGAACGACTTTGCCCGGGCAAAGACGGAATTTTACTACTCCATGGGTATGGGCGAGGGGGATGGGAGCCCGCGTCCGGATGATCTTTCTCCTGAACCGGATAGCCCCCCGGAGGCGGATCGCGCCCCGCCGGGGCAGGCCGGGCTAAAGGCGGCCCCTGTACGCCCCGACTGGCTTGAGCCCTCCAGGGACGGCGGAACCGGGATTTCCCTGGGAACCATCCTCAAGGTAAAGCGCGCCCAGGCGGGGCCCCTGGGCCTTATCGTTCCGGGCCGGATCTTCCCCCAGACGGGGGACTCGCTACGGTTCCACCGGGCCGATGATTCGGAACGAAAGTCCCACAAGCTGACCGCCCTTGAGCCTGCCGCAAGCGTCCCGGGCGGCTGCTGGATCTCCCTTCCCCAGGGTTTCGGCCCCGGCGACGGGGTGTATCTGATCCAGACCAGGGCCATGTCGAAACGTTACCCTCCGGTGATTCCCCGGGATCTGGACGGCTTCCGGCGGAGTCCCGGCCGGGACAAGGCCCCGCCCCTGGATCTTCCCCCGGCCTCCGGGAAGAGCGTTTCCGGGGAAGGGGGCAGGGAAACAGGGCTTTTTCCCGACGGCTTTTACGTCTCCGTGTCCCGGCCGGAGGATCTCTACATCCTGCAATCCGAGCGGCCGGTCCGGGTAATCCTTGCCCTGACCCGGAAAAACGCCTCCCGGCTTTTGGGGAAGGAGGCGCCGCTGCCTTTTAAGAGCGGGGAAATCATCCTCTCCCTGGATCCCTACTTTCCCCAGGGGGATGAGGAGCCTCTGGCGGGAGAGATAAAAGCCCTTATAGGGAAAGGCTACCGGCAGTTCATGGTGAATAACCCCGGCCACTTTTCCTTTTTCCGGGGAGACGCCCTCCGGCGCGATCCGGCAGGTCAACTGCCCGGCGCCCGCCCCGCCCTTATCGCGGGCCCTTACCTCTACGTGTTTAACCGCTGGGCCGCCTCCTTTGTCTCTTCCCTGGGGGCGGATAACTTTGTCTCTCCCCTGGAGAACAACCGGCAAAACCTGGAGAAGACCCTGAGCCCCGGCCGCCGTTCCCTCTGTTTTGTTACGGTCCTCACCTGGCCCGCCCTGTTCCGCATCCGCGCGGATCTGGGCGGAATCTACGGCTTTAAGGGGTTTACCGACAGCCGGGGGGAAGGGTTCCGCCTTTCCGCCGGGAAGGAGGGCTCCGTGGTTTACCCCGAGCGCCCCTTCTCCATTGTGGATAAGATTCCCTTTTTAAGAGAGGCGGGTTTTCGCCGCTTCATAGTGGATCTTTCCGGCCAGCCTCTTAAAAAAACCGCTTACCGGAATTTGATGAAATCCCTAAGAAACGCCGCGCCTCTGCCGGAGACCAGCCGCTTTAACTGGAAAAACGGCTTCTACCAAGCGGAAGACCCTCCTTTTCGGGACAGCCCGGCTAGAACTCCATCTCTTCGGCCTCCGCCGCCATGAACGCCGCTTCAACCGCTTCCGGGGGAAACCCTTCCGCCACCGCGGTGGCAAGAGCCTTGCCCGGCGCATCCGCGTACGAGGCCGGATCGTTTGTTTCCCGTTTAAACTCAGGGCGGAATTCCACATGCTCCGCCACGATGGTTACCCGGGAACGGGGTTTTCCGTCCGTCCCGTTCCACCGGTCCTGCTTAAGCCGGCCTACCACCCGGACGCCCCGGCCCTTGTGCCCCTGACTGTAACAATGCTCCGCCAATTTTGACCAGCTTTCCACATTGAAGAACCCCACTTCTTTTTCCAATCCCGAATCCTGCCTGGAGAAACGGTTGGAGGCCAGCGTAAAGGTACAGATCTGTGTTCCTCTTGATGTGGAACGGAGAAGGGGATCCCGTACCAGGTTGCCTTCGATAAGGATAGAGTTGAGGTTACTGCTCATATATGCCTCCGCAAGGGACATGGCTTTCACGGGTAACACCTGGGAGCCATGCCGTAAAAATCCGGCGGCCCATGACCGCCGGGCACGGAATTCCGTGGCGCCTTATATAGGGCGTCAGGATGTGTGGCGGTTTAATGATAAAGATAAAAACCGGTTTTTTTTTAAACCTTCCTGAAAAGCGCCTTGTTTTTGCTATAGGCGGATAGTGAGGAGAAGCTTCAGCATGTAAAGCTGCATATAAAGGCAGAGGTGATGGCTGGCTTTCAGGGTTTCCAGGATTGGGGTTCCCTTAACGATCCCCTCGGCAAGATTCTTGAGATCTTCTCCCGAGAGTTTGGAGTGCTTCCGCAGCTTCAGGGTTTTACGCAGATTATCCCGTACCAGGGAGTTGATGTCTTCCACCAGGTTTTTTTGAGCCTGCTTATCCAACAGCTTGCTCCAGCGGCTTTCCACCTCCCTTATGTATTCGTCCAGTGTTCTCCCCTGGGGAACCAGATTAGCCGCAACTGCCCGCGCGGAATTCACTAACTCCTGGGCGTAGGATCTTTTGGGGCTTACCGCTTCTTTAGAATTAATATTTACCTGTTTTGGGTTTACCTGTTTCGGACTTACCTGCTTTTGGTTTACCTGTTTTGGGCTTACCTGACGCGGAACGCCCTTTTTCCGCGTGAATCCCGCAAAAAAGGCCAGGATCGGGCTGATAATGGGCATGGAATACCAGAAGGGCATGGAAAGTTTGACGCTCGCGAGAATCTCCTTGCGCCTCAAGCCGAATAGAAGGTTCATGGGGATAAGCTTGCCGTTGTGGAAAATCCGTGATGCCGGGGGGGTAATTTTGCCCTGGGCCCGCTCAATTTCGGTATAGACCAGGAAAAGCCTGGGATCGTCCAGAAATACTTTTAATGCGGGGGATACAATCCCGATGCTGGAGAAAAGGAGTTTGTCAAATTCCGCGTCGTTTTCCATGGCGGGTTCACTCTTAAAACTTTGTATCAACTGTTTCCAGCGGGAACTTGTCTCCTTGAGCATAGACGGGCGGGCATCGGACAGAAGCCGGGTTACCAGGTGGAGCAGGTTTCCTTTTTTTATGAACCATTTTTCGCCATTCCTGGTTGTTATCATAATCCAGGCGGGAACCTCATCGTTCTCTTTTTCGGCGGTTTTTTCCCTGATATAGTTTTCCAGATCCTTGTTGCTGTACTGGCCCAGCAGAGCCGCTCCCGTGCTGTTCGTGAATTTGATAATCGAATCTGTGGTATAGTAGTAAGGGGCCTTGTCCATGTTTGCCTCCAAGGTCCGGAAGGCGTTATCCCGCTCCCGTTCCTGCAGGATGTGGCTCTTGAACAGGTTGTTGCAGATTTCGATGACAAAGGCCGCCTGAACCGCGGCGATATCCCCCGAGAGCCTTTCGTTTTTCTTTCCAATATCGCTTTTGATCTGGAAACAAAAGCAGGCCCAGAAAAGAAAGGTGGATTCCCCGCTGGATTCCAGGGAAGATACGCAGTCCAGGGGATGACTGATGATCGTGTCCATGGTATCCCGGACAAAGGTTTCCCTTCCCTGCATGTGGGGATACATTTTATGGGTAATGTAATCCCTGTTGTTCCGTTCCATGAGATAATACCGGATTTTGAAGATAGCCGCTTCCAGAATACGGCGGGGGATCAGGAGCGGAAGGAGGAGGGCGCTGCCCCAATCATCGGGAAAGCGGAGTTTAATAATGGGCAGAAAGGATCCGGTCTGTTTCTCAAAATAGGGGATCAGATCGGTTTCCAAGTTAAGTTCCTCGACCTGGTCTTCCGGAAAGGTGAAGCCCAGGGATTCCTCACTGGGAAAGGGAGAGCCCGCTGTTTTTTCAAGATCCTGATAGATTTCCTTGAGCTTTTCCACATAGAAGTAAGGTAAAAAAATACGGCCCTCCGTCGTATCGGTCAAAAGGACGCAGCGGCCGTCATTTGTGTAGCCCTTCATCTCGTTCCAGAATCTAACATTCGTTTCCTGAGTCCAGGGCTTCCACTCAGGATGTTGCGGCGCCATGCGGGCCGCGTATTTAACGAGAAAACGGAGAAATTCGTCTATCTTTATATAAGCTGAATTATGCTTATTCGAGTAAGCTCGCAAAATAGGATAAAGTTCGAAAGCTTTTTCCATAAATCCACCTTTAATATCGTCTTTTTTTCCATTTTTTTAAAGATAAACATACTTTATCATGAAAAAAATTTGACGCTTAACCGGGCCGTTTCAAACCGTCAGGTTTTCAAGCGGCTCCTGGTTAAACAGCCGCCGGTTGAATAAACGCCGGCACTCAAGATAGAAACGTTTTTCGCGGGCCTTCCCCATGGAAAAACTTTTCCGGGGCAGGGGGCCGGATCGGGCTATGGTTTCAAAAAGGCCCTCCTTCCGGATTGGGGGAAGGAGGATGCCCGCCGCGGGGCGGCTGCCGTGCCCTCCGGCGGCCAGGCGGATCAGTTCCTCCTCCCCGTGGATGTAGTCGATAGAGGGAGGAGAGACCCCGGGACCTTCGATAGAGGGAGGAGGAGAGACCCCGAAGCCTTCTGCCCCGGCGATAAAGTTGTCCAGCAGGGGCTGGAGGCTTACCGTGGCAAGGCCGGGGATTTGGGTCTCAAAAACCAGACAGCGATCCCCCGAAACAAAACCAAGCCGCTGCCCAGGGCCGGGCCCCTTAACCAGTTCCCGGAGTTTCCCCAGGCCCTCCACCGGGTAGGATGCCGCGCCGGGGAGCCAGGAGAGGAGATCAAGCAGCCTGTCGGCATGGGCGTTAAAAACAACCCGGTGGATGGGTTCGAAGGAGAGGCCCGGATCGTAGAGGTTCTCCATCTCTACCAGGGCCCAGCGGGCGGGATGCTCCATAAGATCCGCTTCCCCGGCGTGGGCGGCCTTGTACTCTTCCCAGATCCCCTTGGCGGCGGCCAGGGAGTGGTTGCCGTCCCCCACGGCGTAGAGGAAGGGGTCGCCTTCATCCCCTCCGTAGCGGGTCTCTGCCCGGCGGCGGAGTTCCGCCAGCTTGTCTCCCACCAGGTTCCACTGGGCTTCCCCGTCGAGAAACCAGCCGCTTACTTCCCCCGAATCCAGCATCAGGGGGCTCCGGTAGGCCGGCTCCATCCGCCGCGCCATCCCGGTCAGGGCGGGGAACAGGGTGTCCCCCTCATCGTCAAGGAGAAGGAGGATGTGGGGGCTTTCCAGAGGCGCGCCCCGGCGGATATCCATCCGGGGGGGAAGCCGTTCCTTCAAAGTACCCTCGGTAGCCCGAATAAGGCTCTTCGCCCCGGCGGCCCACTGGTATCGCTCCAGATCTACCGCCGCCACGAGGCCCCGCCGGATCTTGTGGAAGGGGGTGCTCCGCTCCAGGTACACCCAGCCCCGCCGGGGAGGGGCGAAGATCCCTTGGGCAAGATAGTCAGCCATGCTCCGGTGAATAGCCCCAATCCGTTCCTCCCGGGAAAGCGGATCGGCCTCCAGGTAGAACTCGGGGAATATGAGTTTCAGGGTGGAAGGGGCGTCCCCGGCGATTCTTCCCGCCTTCTCCCAGTAATCCCCATCCTGGGTGAACTGATCGCAGGCCACCACGGCCCATTTCAGGAGATCGATCCCCTGCCGGGGAAGCAGTATTTCCGGGATCCCAAGGCCCAGGTCTTCAAGGGGGGAAGAGGGGGCCGATCCCCCGGAAACTTCCCTGTTTTTTGTCTCCGCCATGGTGAAACTATATCCCATGGGCCCCGATATTACTATAATGAGGGAGGAGACCTGAGTTAATGGAATATGTGCAATTTGGAAAAACCGGCGTAACGGTGAGCCGTTTGGGTTTTGGGGGCGCCGTGGCGGGGGCCCGGAACTATATCCGCCCTTACGATCCGGATGGCGGGGAATCCAAAGTCCTGATCCGGGAGGCCCTGGAAACGGCCCTGGAATTGGGGCTGACCTATTTCGATACCGCCCCGGCCTTTGGGAAGGGCGTTTCGGAAAGCATTTTCGGGGAGGTCCTGGGCGGGGTTGATCCGAAAAATACATTCCTTGCCACCAAGTGCGTACCCACCGATTACGACGGGGTTATGCGATCCCTTGAGGGAAGCCTGAAGCGGCTGCGCCGGGATTATGTGGATCTGTTCCAGATTCACGGCGGCACCTACACCGCCGAAAGGGCCCGGCAGATCCTGGCCCCCGGGGGGATGCTGGAGGCCATGGAAAAGCTCAAGCGGGAAGGAACCGTCCGTTTCATCGGCTTTACCAGCGAGGACAACAACCCCGCGGTCTTCGATTTTATCGAGTGCCGCCGTTTTGACGCGGCCCAGTTATGCTACAACCTCTTCTTTCAGCACGGTTACGAACCCAACCGCCCTTTCGGCAGCCTCCTGGCCGCCGAAAACCGCGGGCTCGGCCTTACCGCCATGCGGAGCGCCACATCCGGCGCCTTTCAACGCTGGATGAGGATGATCCGCCCGGAAGATAACTTTGATTACACCCCGGCCCTGATCCAGTTTGCGCTTTCAAATCCGCTCTTAGACGTGGTTCTCCTGGGAATGCGCAGCCCCGAGCGGGTCCGCCGGAATGTGGCTGTCGCCAACGACTTTGCCGGCCGCATCGACCTCAAGGCATTACACCGGCGGACGGTTCAGTAAGACGCCGCGCTAACGCGGTTCGCTGCGCACCTGGCTGCCGTCAAAACCGTCTATGGATTGAACCAGGGCAAGCC
Source organism: Treponema sp. (assembly GCA_031271075.1). Taxonomy (GTDB): domain Bacteria; phylum Spirochaetota; class Spirochaetia; order Treponematales; family Breznakiellaceae; genus JAISFT01. The sequence goes on along the minus strand of JAISWN010000170.1, from coordinate 7,227 downwards.
AGTACCGCGCCTCGGTTTCGGAGGTGTAGGGCCCTACCCGGACCCGGTACCAGGTTTTTCCATTCACTTCCCGGCCGTCGATAATCGAGGCAATGCCCTTGTCCGCCAGGGTTTCCTTGGCCCCTTCCGCCCGGATCTTCGCGTTGAAGGCCCCGGTCTGAACCCAGTAATCCTGTTGAACCTTGGGCGCCGCCGCGGGCTTGGCTGGGGCGGGCTTCGCGGCGGCAACGGGCCGGGCTGCCGGCGCGGGTTTAGCCGCGGGAGAAGCGGAGGCGGCTTTCGTCCCGGCGGCGGGTTTCTGAGCCGCGGCAGGGGCAGGTTTAGGCGCCGCCGGAGCGGGTTTCGCGGCCGCCGGTTTTGTCTGGGCAGGGGCGGGACGGTTCGCGGGGGCAGGGGCGGGTTTCGGGGCGGCGGCTGTGGAGGCTCCCGGAGTTCTCCGCACGGCGGCGGCGGCCGGCTTGGGTACGCTTATGACCAATGTATCGGGACTTTCCCTGGTTTTTTCGGCCGGCGCGGCTTCCGGCTGGATGGTATCGCTGCCGATGTAAAAATTCGGTTCCTGGATCGGCTCCGGGGAAGCCGGAGGCGGCTGGAGCCCCTGGATACTATCGGCGTTCCGGACCATTTCCGCCGCGTCAACCGTGGCCGGCTGGGTCCGTAGCGGCGCGTCCACCCGGACGCTCCCGCCGCTTCCCCCCGCCGTTCCCACGGGGATTGGCTTTGAGGCGGAAACCGCCGTGCCGCCGCTTCGGGGGCTAAAAATCAGTATAGACGCGCTGATAACGATGGTCAAAAATACGCCAACCGAAACGGCTACCAGTAACAATTTTTTCTTTTCCATGATGATGCCCCTAATCCCTTCCGGTTTTTTCCTCCCCTTAAGCCTTGGGAAGCGTGAGTAACACCCAGGGTTTTATTCATGCTCCCTTCCCCGGCCTATGGCGGAGAGAATCTGGTCAATCCGGTGTTCCAGTTTTCTTTCAAAAAACCGGGAAAAAAAAGCTGAGCATCCCCGGTTTTCTATGATGTAAATATCGGCGTTCCCGGTAAAATTTTTATTGAAATATTGCTTTTCATAATATTGCTTTTCGAAGCCCTTTTGACTCCTGAAACGCCGGAGCAGGGCCTTCCAGGAAAGACGGTCCCGCCTTCTTGCCCGCAGAAGCCGGATAAACCAGGGGGCCTTTACGATGATGATCCCCTCAAGCCGGGGGAGGGCGGAGGAACGGTGGAGCAGGGCGGCGTTGATCACGCAGAGCCCGATCCCCTCCCTTTCCTGGCGGGCGATCCATTCGCTGGTCATGCGGTTCGCCACGGGATGCACAATGGCCTCCAGGGCGGCAAGTTCCTCCGGTTTTCCAAACACCCTCGCCCCCAGCCCTTTGCGGTCTATCTTCCCGTCCGCTCCCAGCAGATCCGCGCCGAAACGGGCAAGAACCGCATCTTTTTCCGCCTCAATAGCCTGGTGGCCCAGTTTGTCCACATCCAGCGCCGGAAGCCCCCGATCCTCAAGGAGCCGGGCGATACGGTTTTTCCCCGCGCAGTAGGTTCCGGTAAGCCCCAGAATCCGGCAGCTTTTACTTTCCGCCATAGTAACTGTATCGGAGGAAGCGCGGCCTCGGCGCGAATAAAAAATGCCATAAAAATTGCGTTTACCCTGGGATAATGCTAAGGCGCGATCTTGGAACGGCCCCGGATTTCCGCTTATACTGAGCCATGAGTTTTCCCAGGCTTGAGCTTCTTAAGGGGATCTACCGCGAAGGGGTAAAACCTGCCCGTTTTCTCGGCGTCCTTGCCCTTTTCGGCGTCAGTTACGGTTTTTACCGGGGTATTCAGGATAACTACCTGGCCGACATCCTGGGTATCTCCGCCTTTCAGCGGGGGATCGTGGAATTCTTCCGGGAAACCCCGGGCCTCCTGGTGGTGCTGATCCTGGCGTGGATGTACCGGTTTACCGAGACCAGGGTGTTCAAGATCGGCATCGGGGTAATGGTGGCGGGTCTTTTGGGGCTGCTCCTCTGTTCCCTGCCCGGGTGGGGGGATTCGGGAAGCGCTCTGCCCCTGGTGGTGATCTTCATGGTGGTCTTTAGTACCGGGGAGCACGTGATCATGCCGGTGCGGACCACTATCGCCCTGAACCTTGCCGCGCCGGACAAGGGGGGCGCTTCCCTGGGGATCACCAGCGCCCTGAGCCACATCGGGAACATCGCGGGTTTTGTGGTGGTTACCGGCTTCTTTGCCGTCCTCGGCCGTTCCGGTTTTACCCGCAAAGACGTGCTGCCCTTCAGGATCGTATTCGCCGTTTCCGCCTTTCTTATGCTGACGGCCTTCTTTACGGCCCTGGCCTTGAAGGAGTCGGAGTCCAAGGTCAAACGCCGGCGCTTTTACTTTGCCCGCAAATTTCACAAATACTACATGCTGGAGGTCTTTTACGGCGCCCGCAAGCAGATCTTTATCACCTTCGCCCCTTTCGTGCTTATCCGCTACTACGGCGCGCCTACTTCGATAATATCCCTGCTCCTGGGGATCTGCGCGATCTTCGGCACTATTTTCAGTCCCTTCATGGGGAGGCTGATCGACCGGCTGGGCTACAAATTCGTCATGGTTACCGACACCCTGCTTCTGGTAGTGGTGTGTATCCTCTACGGCTTTGCCCACCGGATCTTTCCCGCCGGCGTAGCTTTTATGGTGGTCTGCGTAAACTACGTGCTGGATTCAATAATTTCCCTGGCCAGCATGGCGAGCAATGTGTACGTTCAGTCCATTGCCTCAAGCCAGGAGGAGATAACCGCCACCCTCAGTACCGGTGTTTCGGTGAACCATGTTATTTCGATTCTGATCGCCCTCCTGGGGGGTTACATCTGGGACACCGTGGGCATTGAGGCGCTTTTTACCCTTTCCGCCGTTCTGGGGATCATCAACAGCATCTACGCGGCGACGATCAAAAAATAAGGCGGTTCACCGGGCCGGGCAGGGGATCTCCACCCCCAGGCCGACGGCGGTTTCCTTCAAGACCTTCCAGACCTCTTCCGTCAGGGGAACCCCCTCCTTTTCGCAGCGGGCTTCGGCCTCATGTTCCTTGAGGCCCGCGTAGTAGACCCGCTCCTCCCCTTCCGCGGGCCTGAGGGAGATAAGTTCGTCGAGCATCCGGCTTATGTCCCGCTTAAAGTCATCGGGATCCCGGAAAATGTCCAGCCGCAGGGCCATGAAGAAGTGGCAGACCCGGGCGGAGGTGATCTCCGAATCCCGCACCGCGCCGCCGAAGCTTCCCCCGGAACAGAGGGCGCAGAGAATATCCACCATCACCGCGAGGCCGTAGCCCTTGTACCCCCCCATGGCTTCCCCCTCCCCGCCCAGGGGGAGGAGCCCGCCCCCCCGTTTGAAGAGCATGTCGTCCAGGAGTTTCACCGGATCGCCGGTAGAAAGGCCGTTGGTTCCCACAGCCCAGCCGGGGAGGATACTCTTCCCTTTCCGGGCGGCTACTTCGATCTTCCCCCTGGTAACGGTGGTGGTAGCCATGTCCAGGCAGAACATCCTCCCGTCCAGGCCGGGGGCCGCAAAGGCCACGGGGTTGGTTCCGAACATGGCTTCCCGGGCGAAGGTGGGCACCCCCAGGGCGGCGGTGTTGGTCATGGCGATCCCGATCATGTCCTGGCGGGCCGCCATCTCCGCGTAGAAACCCGCTATGCCGAAGTGGTTGGAGTTGCGTATGGAACAGATCCCCAGACCCTGTTTCTTTGCCATGGCTATCACTTTTTCCATGGATTTCTTGCTGAGCGAGAGCCCCATGGCCCCTTCCGCGTCCAGGACGAGGGACAGAGGGGTTTCCCGAAGCACCCGGGGAACCACGCCGCCCTTCATAAAACCGCTGCGGATGCCGTCGGCGTAGCGTTTTATCCGCGCCGTGCCGTGGCTTTCTATGCCCCGCGCGTCGGCGGCCACCAGGATCCGCGCCGAATCCTCCGCCTCTTCCAGCGGGATACCCAGCTTTACAAAGATGCCGGAACAGAGTCCTTCCAGATCCGGCCGAAAAATATAAACCATGCTTTAATTATGCCCACCCTGTCCGGGGACTTGTCAATTACCAGGACACCCGCTGCCGGCCTTTACAGAACTTCCCATCCGTTTTACACTTTACCCACGAGTGACGCGGCGCAAAAACAGTTGAAGGAGACCGGCCTTATACCTGCGCCGATTACAAGCCCTGGGAACCGGTAATACTGTTATGGCCGTCGATTTCTTGCGTATCCTGTTTACCGTTCTTATCGTGATGGATCCCATCGGGATTATCCCCCAGTTCCTTTCGCTCACCGCGGGGTATGACGAGAGGAGCAGGAAGAACATTATTCGCAAGGCGGTATGCATCGCCGGGATAGTGCTGCTGGTCTTCCTCCTGGCGGGAAAGCTGCTCCTTGATTTTTTCGGCATCATGCCCGGGACCTTTTATATTTCCGGCGGAATACTTTTCTTCCTCATCGCCTTTGAGATGATCTACTCCCGGCCGGGAAACCGCAGTATCCCTGCGGAAAGCAGGGAAGCCTCCGACAATTCGGGCGGCCTGGTCGCCCTGTTCCCCCTGGCAATTCCCCTTATCGCCGGGCCGGGCCTTTTGACCGTCATTGTCATGTTCATCACCAATGGGGACAACTGGTTCTACTCCTTCTGCCTGCTCTTCCCCGCCGTCCTGATCAGCCTCATTGTCGCCTTTGTAACCCTGCGCTGCAGTACCCTGCTGTTAAGGGTCCTCGGCTCCACGGGGATTTTCGTGATGGAAAAGATCATGGGCCTTATTCTGTCGGGCTTCGCGGTTCAGTTTGTCTATAACGGCCTGGCGGCCCTGGGCCTTATCCGGCCTTGAGAGGCGCGGATGGCATGTACGAGTGATATTCTTAGCTCACTTTACGCGGGAAAGGGTATAACCGGATTGAGTGAAAAGCGGCTATTCTGCCGCTTTACAAGCCCAGCGCGATTCCCGCGAGTCCGGCGGCGGCAATGTAGACCACCGGGTGTTTCTTGAATTTGAATATCAGGAAAAACAGCACCGCAAAGAGCAGCGCCTCCCGCCAGCGCAGGGCCTCGTACCAGATCCGCTGGCCCGGCGCGTAAAGGGAGACCGCTACGGCGGCAAAGGCGGCGGCGGAGAGGAGCCCCGCCCCGGCGGGCCGGAAACCGGCAAAGAGGGCGGCGACGGTTTTACTTTGTTTAAACGCCCCGAGGAGCCGGGCGACGATAACAATAATGATGATCGAAGGGCTTACGAGCCCCAGGGCGGCCGCGAAGCCTCCGGGTATTCCCGCGTAACGGAAACCCGTGTAGGCCGAAAGATTAACCCCGATGGCCCCGGGAAGGGACTGGGCCACGGCAAGCATGTTCCCCACGTCTTCCCGGCCGAGCCAGTCATAGGTGTCCGCCATTTCGTAGAGGAAGGGAAGGGTCGCGTAACCCCCGCCAACGGAAAAGAGCCCGATTTTGAAAAACTGGGCGAAAAGAAAGAGGAGCTTCACTGGCCGTCTCCTTTTACACCCAAGTCCGGGCCCTTGTCCCCGGCCTGCCGGGGGGCTGGGGAGGCCGGGCCGGGCTTTTCCCGGAACACCAGGAGCCCCAGGAGCCCCGCGGCGGCCACCAGCAGCACCGGGGATACGGACCACCGGGCCGAGAGGAGGAAAACAAGGGCGTACATGACCATCGCCTTCCGGTTTTTAAAAACCCCCTTCACCAGTTTTATTACCGTATCCACAATCAGGGCGCAGACCGCCACCCGGATGCCGGTAAAGGCGTGTTTTACCAGCGGAAGATCGGCAAAGTTGGCGAGAAAGACGGCGATAAGCGTAATAAAGACCACGCCGGGCAGCACAAAGCCCAGGGTGGCAAGAAAGCCCCCCAAAGATCCCTTCCGCTTGCAGCCGACGAAGGTAGAAAGGTTCACCCCGATGATGCCGGGGGTGATCTGGGCAATGGTGTAGTAATCCATCACCTCTTCCATGCTGATCCAGCCTTTTTTGTTGATAAGCTCCCTTTCCACAACCGGGATCATAGCGTAGCCTCCCCCAAAGGTAAGTACGCCGACTTTAAGGAAAGTGAAGAAAATTTCCGGATAACCTTTCAAAAGACAAACCTCCAGCTAATACTTATTTTGACCTTCATTTTGATCTACATTTTGACCTTCATTACCCAAAAGCGCAAGGCTTACATGACGCCACGCGGCCCATGGATTTTTTCTTCATAAAACACTATACTCATGATACCTGGGCCTGTTCCAAACCCCCGGTTGGTTTCGGAGCGGCCTCACCTGTGTAACAAGAGGCGGCAAATTTTGTTTCCCAGGGAAACAGTTCAGGGGAACCAGTCCAGGAGGTAGGGTATGCGCGCATTGGTTACTATTCAGCGGGTTAAGGCGATAACGGCCATTCCCGATTCGGATTTTCTTGAGGCGGCCCACATCATGGGCTGGCAGTGTGTTGTCAAGAAGGGGGAGTTCAAAGAAGGAGACTTGGGGGTATATTTCGAGGTGGACAGCTTCCTTCCCATCGATCCGCGCTATGAATTCCTGCGATCCTCTTCCTACCGTGAAAACGACGACGGGCAGGACCGAAGGCCGGGTTTCCGCATCCGCACAGCAAAGTTGCGCGGGCAGCTTTCCCAGGGCCTCTTTCTTCCGCTCCCGCTGTTTCCGGAGTTGGAGGGGTTCCGTGAAGGCGACGACGTAACGGAAAAGCTGGGGGTAAGGAAATGGTACGTCCCCGAGACCGCAAGCGCCGGCGGGACGATCATCGGGGACCGGCCCAACGGGATCCCCGCCTCCGACGAGATCCGCATCCAGTCGGCCCTTGAACTGCTTGATGAGCTGCGGGGAAAACCCTACTACATCACCACCAAGATGGACGGCACTTCCGGTATTGTGTATTACCTTGACGGCAAAATCGGCTGCTGCAGCCGCAACAAGGAAATTAAAGACGAAGCGGATGCGCTGTACTGGACGCCGGCCTACCGCTGCGGCCTGAAAGAGAAGCTTGCCAAGTACGGAAAAAACATCGTCCTTACCGGGGAAATATGCGGGCCCGGCATACAAAAAAACCGGCTGCGGCTTCCCGCGCCGGAATGGTACGTGTTTGACGTGAAAGACTGGGATTCGGGCAGCTATGTTCCCTATGACCGGATGCTTGAAATTTGCGCCTCCCTGGGGCTGTCCGTTGTTCCCCTGGAAGAGCGGGGGGACAGCTTTAACTA
>JAISWN010000370.1 GCA_031271075.1 Treponema sp. | reverse complement strand
TTCAGGGTAAAGCCGAACACCGCCATAAACATGATGGTAAGGAGGATCGAAATAGGTATGGACAGGCCGATGATGAGGATCCCCTTGATGTTCCGCAGGAAGAGGAGGAGTATCAGCATAGCCAGGAGGGCGCCCTGGAGGGCGTTGCTGTATACCTGGTCAAGGGTGGCCCTGATCATGGTGGTATTGTCCGACAGAACATCCAGGGTGATACCCCGGGGCAGATCGGCGTTGATGTCCGCCAGGGCGGCCTGGACCCGGTCCGATACCTTTACCTGGTTGCTGTCGCTTTCGCTGGTCACCTGGATATAGACCCCGCTCTGACCGTTCACGTAGACCCGGGCCGCGTTGTCGTTGTAGCCCAGGCTTACATCGGCAATATCCTCAAGGCGGACCACCTGGGAACGGTTTGCCGTAACCGGGCCGGAGGATCCGATCCCCACTGTTTTGACTACCAGGCGCCTGATCTGATCCACGCTGACCAGTTCTTCCTGGGTCATAATCTGGTATTCCCTGGTACCCCGGCGCAGGTTTCCCCCGGAGGAAAGGACGCTCTGGCCCTTCAGGGCGCTTGAGACATCGCTGAGGGTAAGGTTGAACGCGGCGAGCCGGTTCAGGGAAACCGCGACTTTGACTATCTGGGTTGTGCCCCCGGTAACCTCCGCGGATGCCACGCCGTCGATCCGCTCAATGGCGGACTGGATCTCATCTTCCGCGAAGATCCGGAGCTGATCCGGCGGGTAGTTGCCCCGGACCACCAGGCGCATGATCGGCATGGCGCTCATATCGAAACGCCGCACCGTGGGAGCCTCCACCCCGTCGGGCAGGGAGTTAACCAGGCGGTTCAGCAGGGTCTGGGCGTCGGTTACCGCCTTATCCATGTCCGTCCCGTAGCCAAATTCCAGATTGATAAAACTCGACTCGAACTGGGAATTGCTGGTGATGTTGGTAAGCCCCCGGGAGGCGGAAAGGGCCCGCTCCAGCCGCTCGGTAACGTTTTTTTCCACATCCCCAGGCCCGGCGCCGGGAAAGCGGGTATAGACCGACAGCACCGGCCGGGTGGTGGAAGGGTAAAGATCCACCGCAAGATTGGGAACCAGGGTGGCGGCAATGCCCAGGGCAAGGGCATAAAGCACCACGATAGTAACCGGACGCTTAACCGAGTATCCCGCAATGTTCATACACCCCCCTAATCCACGATACGAACCAACTCCCCCTCGGAGAGGAAGTTTTGGCCTGACGAAACGACCCGCTCCCCTATCTCCAGACCGCTCAATACTTCTACCAATGTCTCGTTCTCAATGCCCAGAGTGATAACCCGCCGCCGGGCGGTGTTCCGTTCATCAGCCGCAAACACAATCCAGGAACCGTAGGTATTGATCACCGAGGATCGGGGGATCACCGGCACATCCCGCCGGGTATTGGTTACCAGGCTCACGGTGGCGAACATCCCCGCCCGTATCCGGGGATCCCGCTGGTTAAACCGCAGGCGTATCCTCAAAGTCCGGCTTGCCGGGTCCAGCACCGGACTTACCTCGTTTACCGTGGCGGGGAAGCTTTCGCCAGGCAGGGCTTCCAGGGAAACCAGGGCCCCCAGCCCTTTCCGGGCCGCGTTGGAAAAACGCTCGGGCACAAAAGTCTCCACCACAAGGTTGGAAAGATCCCCTACTATGTATACCGTACTCTGGGTGGAAACGGTATCCCCCGGATTGAGGGGGGCTTCCAAGACAGTGCCCCCGACGGTGGAAACTACCGGGCTGAGGGAATAAAGTTCCCCAGGGCGGGAAGGGTCTACCATAGCCACCGTCTCCCCACGGGATACCGTATCCCCTACCCGGAAATGAAGTTCCGAAAGTTTCCCCCCCATGGTGGGATAGATGGGAACCTGGCTTGCCGTGAGAACATCCCCGTTGATCATCACGCTGTTTTCGATGGTTCCAAGTTCTACCGGCGTTACCCTTACGGTTACGGCACTTCGCGCGGCCCCTCCCTGAGCCTGGGCGGGCCCCGGAAGGCCCTGGGGGTTGGCCGCCCCGCCCTGAGCCGGGCTATTGCCCCCGTTCTGCCCGCCCTGGGGAGCCGGAGCCTGGCCGCCCACCGGAGACGGAGTGGTCTCTAACCAGACAGTCCGGCCGATAAGCCCCAGAAACACCAGGATGAGGGTAAGAATGACCGCGCTAACCACCCTGGATGATTTCTTTTTTATCACCCTTCACTCCTTTTCGTTTTTTCCACCGTAAATTGTCTCCAGTCTCTGTTCAGGGCCTTGGCAAGATCCAGGGTGGTAATCTGGTAATCCCGCTCCCGCTCCAGGAGTTGCTGCCTGGCGGAGGCAAGATCGTTACGGACACTCTCCAGATCAAGGAAATCCACCGCCCCGTTCCTAAAGCCCTGCTCGGTAAGTTCATAGGTCCGCTCGGCAATGCTCACCCGCAGGCGGGCAATTTCCAGGCTCTTCCAGGAGTTGCGGAGGTTCACCGTATAGGAACGGATCTGGGCCGACGCGCTATCCTCGATGTTTTGAAGCTCCAGGCGGGCCTTCTCCACGTTTGCCCCCGCGCTACGGATCTGCTGAGCGCCGGTAGTTCCCGGTATCCAGGGGGTAATGGGAATACTGATCGAAGCGCTGCCGCTCACGGAATCGGTAAAATCGGCGCTGATCCCCCCGGTTCCCGAGCCGCCGCGCCACTGGACCTGGAGGCTGAGGGACGGCGCTTTGGCGGAAAGAGCGCCCCGTTTTTCGGTGTATTCCAGCCGCTCAATCTCCTGACGCTGTTTTACAATATCCGGCCGCCGGGGAAGGTATTCCCGTATCAGTTCCTCGGGATCCTCGTCGATCTGAACAATGACAAAACTCCCCTCCAGTACCACAGGGATCCCCTGCGGTATTCCCAGAGAGGTGAGTAACTGGTTCATCTGGTTATCGTAGGTGGTTTGGGCGGTGCTGAGGTTGTACTTGGCCGTTTCCACCGAAAGCCGGCTTTGGAGGAGGGTCCGTTCCGCGATAATCCCGCTACCGAAGGCCGTCTGGTTCTTTTCAAACTGCTGTTCCGCCAGTTTGAGGGCCTCTTCCAGTTGGGTAAGGTTTTCCCGGCCGGCGATAAGGGTATAAAAACTCTTCGCCGTTTCTATCTCAATCTGGCGGCTGGCATCCTCGTAACTTAAAAGCTGGGTCTGATAGGCAAGCTTGAGAAGCTTCATCGCATAGGGAACACCCGCATTAAAGTTAAGGGTAAGGCCAAAGGAAGTGGAGTAACTGAAATTAGAATCCTCGAATTTCATTCCGTCCCGGGAGACGTTGCCGGCCTGGTAGTTCAAGCCCCCGGTCCCGCTTATAGTAGGAAAAATCTCCGCCCAGAGGCGCTTTGAGGAGTAATCCGCGATGGAAAGGTCGATAAGGCTCTGTTTGAGGTTCAGACTGCTGTCCAGCGCCCGGGAAACCGCGTCTTCCAGGCTAAGAATGAGGAGCCCGCCGTTTTCCACTGCGCCGGATGGGGCTGCCCTCAGGGAGGGGAGAGAGAACCCAAGGGAAAGGAGAACAAAAAAACCCCAAACAAAGATACGCCTCATGGAATTCCCCCGAAACGCCTGAGTCTACCGAAAAGCCGTTGGTATTTTACCGGTAAGTAAGCTTGTTCCAAAACCCGGTTAGTTTCGGAACAGCCTTAAGTACAAAACTAAAACAGGGACCAGCCCCGGCAACCCCGCATACTCCAATCCAATAATAAACAACCAGGCCGCAGCCCCGGTTACACACTCCCGGAATCCCCCCTTCCCTTAGGGGCCAGCTTTATCCGTAAGTTCCGGGAGGTACTTCCAGTACCGTTCCGGCATAAACCGGCGCTGGAGGCCAGGATTGTTCCGGGCCTCGTTGTTGACAGCCTTGTGGTACCGGAGCCAGAGTCCCTCCCAGGGGTCATGATCCCGGCAGCCTGGGGCGGGATGGGGGGAAAAGGGCGCAGCCGGCAGGAGCCGGGCCTCCCTGCCCGCTTCCCGTACCAGCAGGAGCCTCCGCTTTTCGTCGATAACGGCCCAGGGTTCCTCACCGAAACGAAGGGTAAAATGCCCGGCCAACGCGGGAATGACAAAGCCGTCGGGGGCGCAGCGGGCAAGGTAGCCCCACCGGGGATCCGGGCTAAAGCGGAGGAGCCCCATAAGCCGGTCGGTTTCGTGAACCGCCTTGTA